>NZ_JABAIW010000056.1:0-29546 GCF_014231265.1 Clostridium sp. DJ247
CTAATTAAAAATATTTAACGTGACGAAACATGGTAATATATCCTGGAGTATAAGTTAAATTTCGGGCGTGGTTATCTATAAAGTGAACTCCAATGAATCAACCCAGTGCACAGCAGCCCTCTTGACAGCCTCCTTGGCGAAGAGGGGCTTAGAGCTGGTATTCCAATGGATAATTTTTTAATTTAATATTGACATTTTTTTATAATATGATATAATATACTTTGTTCACATACAATATTGCCCATTAGCCAAATGGTAAGGCACCTGACTCTGACTCAGGCACTGTGTTGGTTCGAATCCAGCATGGGCAGCCATAAAAGAGCTCTTACAAAGAGTTCTTTTTTACTTTAAACTTAAATCTTTATTAAACCTTGACAAAGAATTAGCATTATTATAAAATTTGAACTAACTAAGTTAATAGTAGCATTGAAAAGGAATAGTAATACTTTTTTTGTTAAAAGAGAGCTGTTGGTAGGTGCAAAACAGTACAGAAAGAGTCATGAACTCGCCTTGGAGCTTGTCTGCAGAAAAGCAGATACGGTTAAAACCGTTATATTTTTGAGTGAAACTAAAGATTTACTTTAGTTTAATAAGAGTGGTACCGCGGAATATAAGCTTTTCGTCTCTTTTGAAGATAAGACGAAAGGCTTTTTATTATGTAAATTATATGTAATATTATTCTAAAATGAATACAAATACTTACTTTAATTATTAAACGTTAAGATTCAATATATGACAAACCGAAGGAAAGGAGCGATATTATGGGCAACTACGGCACCAATATCGATAAAAAATGGCAAAAAAAATGGGAAGAAACTGAACTTTATAAATTTGACGAGAATAATCCAGGTGAAAAACTTTATACACTTGAGATGTTCTCATATCCATCTGGAAGCAAACTTCATGCAGGTCACTGGTTCAACTATGGTCCAGTTGATTCTTGGGCTAGAATGAAAAAAATGCAGGGCTATAATGTTTTTCAACCAATGGGATTTGATGCCTTTGGTCTTCCTGCTGAAAATTATGCAATTAAGACAGGAATACATCCAAAAGATTCTACAATGAAGAACATTGATACCATGGAACAACAATTGAAAGCCATGGGGGCTATGTTTAATTGGGAAAACGAAGTAATAACATGTCTTCCTGAATATTACAAATGGAATCAATGGTTATTCTTAAAACTTTATGAAAAAGGCTTAGCTTATAGAAAAAAGGCTCCTGTAAACTGGTGCCCTAGCTGTAATACAGTACTTGCTAACGAGCAGGTGGTGGATGGAGCCTGCGAAAGATGTAGTACTGAAGTTACTAAAAAGGATCTAACTCAGTGGTTCCTAAAAATTACAGATTATGCTGAGGAATTACTTCAATATCTTGATAACCTTGATTGGCCTGAAAAAACTAAGGCTATGCAAAGACACTGGATTGGAAAATCAATTGGGGCAGAGGTTACCTTTAAAGTAGCTGATTTAGACTTAGACTTTAATGTATTTACTACAAGAGTAGATACTTTATTTGGTGTTACCTATGTGGTTTTAGCACCAGAAAATAATTTAGTTGATATGCTTACAACTGCTGATTGTAAAGCTCAAGTTGAAGAATATAAAGAACAAGCTAAAAAACAGTCTGATATAGAAAGACAGTCTATTACTAGAGAGAAAACTGGAGTATTTACTGGTTCCTATGCTATAAATCCTATAAACGGAAGAAAAGTACCTATATGGGTTGCTGATTATGTTTTAAATACTTATGGTACTGGAGCAGTTATGGCAGTTCCAGCTCATGACGAAAGAGACTTTGCTTTTGCAACTAAATATAAACTTCCTATAGAAAGAGTTATTGAAGGCGGAGATACTCTTCCATATGCTGAATATGGTAAAATGGTTAACAGTGAAGAGTTTAGTGGTCTTGCAGGTGAAGAAGGCAAGAAAGCTATAATTGAAAAACTTGAAAGTATAAAACTTGGCTCAGGAAAAATTAACTATAGATTAAGAGATTGGTTAGTTTCTAGACAAAGATACTGGGGTACCCCTATTCCTATAATACATTGTGATAAGTGTGGAGCAGTAGCAGTACCAGAGGAACAGCTTCCTGTAGAACTTCCATATAATGTGGAGTTTTCTCCTGATGGGAAATCACCTTTATCTAAATCTGAGGAGTTTATAAATACAACATGTCCTCACTGCGGCGGACCTGCTAAAAGAGAAGCTGATACCTTAGATACTTTTGTATGTTCTTCATGGTATTACTTAAGATATGTTGATAATAAAAACAGCCAAAAAGCTTTCGATACAGAAAAAATAAATAAAATGCTTCCTGTAGATATGTACGTAGGAGGCCCTGAACATGCATGTATGCATCTTTTGTATGCTAGATTTATAACAAAAGCTTTAAGAGATATGGGTTATTTAAACTTTGATGAACCATTCTTATCTCTAAGACACCAAGGACTAATTCTTGGTCCTGACGGGCAAAAAATGAGTAAATCCAAAGGAAACACCATATCTCCTGATGATTATATAACTGAATATGGATCAGATGTATTTAGAATGTATCTAATGTTTGGATTTGATTATACTGAAGGCGGAGCTTGGAGTGACGATGGTATTAAATCTATAGCAAGATTTGCAGATAGAATAGAAAGAATTCTAGATTCATCTAGAGAAGAACTAAATAATCCTAAAAATACCAAAACTACCTTGGATAGAGCTGAAAAAGAGTTAAATTATATGAGACACTTTGCTATAAAAGCTGTGTCTGAAGATGCAAATAAATTCCAATTCAATACTGCTATAGCAAGACTTATGGAATATACTAATACGCTTTCAAAATATCTATCTGAAGAAGTTAAAAATACTGTATTCCTAGAAGAGGTAATAGTTGACTTTATAAAGTTAATTGCTCCATTCGCTCCTCACTTTGCTGAGGAACAATGGGAACTTATAGGAATGTCCTTCTCAGTATTTAACGAAGGTTGGCCTATACTTGACCCAAATGCTTTAATTAAGGATGAAGTTGAAATCGCTATCCAAGTTAACGGTAAGATAAGAGCAAAAATGAATATAGCTACAGGCTTATCTGAAGATGAAATCAAAGAAATTTCATTAAACAATGATGATATAAAAGCTTCTTTAGAAGGTAAGGAAGTCAAAAAGATTATAGTTGTCAAAGGTAGACTTGTTAATATAGTTGCAAAATAATATTACCCCCAATGCTTTTTAAAGCATTGGGGGTAATTTATATATAAGCTGTAACTTCACTTATACATTTCCAGAACTTTTTCAGTAGATTTTAATAAATTTGCCAACTCATAAACTTCTCCTTCTTCAATAAGTTTATTTAACTGCATCTTATATCTTGTGGATTCAGCTAATTTTCCCATAGAAGATAAAGTGATTATATTGTTCATAATATCTGATACAAGGCTAGATTTTACTTCAAATAATTTTTGTGCGTCTTTTATTTCATCTTTAATCTCAAGCATTAGTTCATCTAACTGAAAAGCCGCATCTGCAGCTGATTTAAGCTTTAGTTTGATATTTTCAGGTATTTTTTGCTTGTATTTATAATTTAAAGAATGTTCTATGGTTGCCCAAAAATTCATTGCTAGTGTTCTAATTTGAACTTCTGCAAGTATCGATCTTTCTCCATCCGCCATATTTACGGGATATTTAATGATTATATGGTAGCTTCTGTATCCGCTTTCTTTAACGTTGGTAACGTAGTCTTTTTCATACATAATTTGCATGTCTTTTCTGGCTCTGATTATTTCTACTACTTTTTCTACATCATCAACAAACTGACACATTACTCTTATGCCAGCTATGTCCTCCATCTCATAACCTATTCTATCTAATGGTATATTAAATTTATTTGCTTTTTCCAATATGCTTGATAGTTCCTTTACTCTCCCAGTAATGAACTCTATAGGCGAATATTCATTCTTCCTTCTATATTCTTTTCGTATACTTCTAAATTTTACTTTTAACTCTTCAACCGCCTGTTCATACGGTATTAGAAATGTTTTCCATTCTCCTATAGCCATAGCCATTCACCCCTATGTAAATATCATTTTAGTATATGCTATTATCTATATTATACTACTATTGTTATTATAGTATATTATTCTTAAAATAAATAATATAATTTTTTCCCAACTTTTGATATAATAAGATTACAAAAATAAAGTTAGCGAAGGTGATGTTTGTATGTCAAAAGACATTTTTTCCGGTCTAGAGGACTTCGGATTTGATGATATAGACAACATAGACCTATATAAAAAGGAAAATAATAAGAATAAAGTAAGTAAAGAGGAACTAGAACAAAGCAAAGATAAGCAGAAATCTCTTTTGTATGATGTACAAGTTACTTGCCCTGTATGTGAGAACAGTTTTAAAGCTAGAGCAATTAAAACTTCATCTTATAGAGTTTTAGGAAGGGATTCAGATTCTTTTGTTAGATATAGTGTAATTAATCCCTACTTCTATGATGTATGGATATGTGGTAAGTGTGGATACTCTGCTATGAAAGGTGATTTTCATAAGATACGAAATTATCATGCAGAAGCTATAAAACAAAAAGTTAGTCCTAAATGGCGAAATAAGAGTTATCCAGAAATCTATGATATTAATATTGCTATAGAAAGATATAAACTTTCCCTCCTAAACTATGTTTTGATGGAAGCAAAGGCAAGCAAGAAGGCCATGAACTGTTTAAAACTAGCTTGGATGTATAGGTTAATGGAGGATGAAGCTAATGAGCTTACATTCTTAAAACAGGCCCTAGAGGGCTTTAATGAGGCTTTTTACAATGAAGATTTTCCTATCTACGAAATGAATAAATTCTCTTGTATGTATCTTATAGGAGAGCTTAATAGAAGAGTTGGCAATAATGATGAGGCTTTAATTTGGTTTAGCAGGGTTATCTCAACACCTGGTGCTCCTCAGAAACTTAAGGATCGTACTAGAGATCAAAGAGACTTAATAAAAGAGTCAGAATCTCAAGGGTTAACAGATGAATCTCAAGGAGAATCTAAGAATGATAAAAAAGGATTTTTTTCAAGGTTCTTTAAATAAAAGCTTTTCAGTAACTTTTTATAACTATATAAACTAAATAGGAATCAACACTAATAAAAAGTGCTGACTCCTTTTAATTAATGAGGAAAGGAAAACTTTTTCTTTAACAGTAGTAGATACTATTGCATAGTAATTCTTATTTTAATAAAATCGTTGTATATGCTGGTATGGTAATTTGAATTTTCCCATCAGCATGTTTTATCTTTTCATGTTGAGAAGTAGAAAACATGACTTTACAATCTTTAAACTCTTCATCAGTTAAGTTGATTGTAACTGTTTCACTTGAAAGATTGTGTAAAACAAGTACAGAATCATCTTCATAGGTTCTTGTATAACCCATTACCCTACTATCCCCAGTTTTAAATTCCTTAATATCCCCTTTTATCAAAGCTGAAGATGATTGACGAATACGGATCAAGTCCTTATAATTTGTATGACTATTCCCATCATTTAAGTAGTCAAGCTTTTCTATAATTCCTTTAAGATCTCCATGTCCATCTTTATTTGTATCATAAAAAGAATTAACATACAGCTCATAATATACACCCAGGTTATCATTATTTACTGCAGGAGATGCGGACCCTTTTGCCAGTACACCTGAAGTAAAATTAAAAAGCAAAGTTGCTGTAAGTGCTATAGATAGTGACTTTTTAGATATTAGATTTTTCATATACTGATTCCTTCTATTTTATATGAATTTGAAGCTTTTCTCCTTCATTTACTGGAATCTTTACATAAAGTGTTTTTGATTGTCCGTCAAAGTAATAAGCTTTTTCTTTATTATTTAGCTCATCCACGCTATCTACAGCATCATATTTAGATGAACCAGCTTCAACCTTTCTAGGTTCTTCTACATTGTGAAGCTTCAATGTGTAAGAACGTATATCTGAATTATACTTTTGTACTTTCTTATCTTGCTTAAATTGAATGTCTTTACCATCCTTTTTCACTTCAAAGTTAGTAATATTGTACTCACCTTGCTTGTAATCCAATGTTTCTGAATCATCTTCATAGAAGCTGTAGCTTGATTTATCTTCCAAATAAGTATCAAGAACTAAGTTTTCTAACTTCTTTTCACCTGTACGTTGCTGTACATCACGGCTAGGAATGATAGAATCCTTCTTCACAAAAATTGGTAAAGTTCCTAAGTCAGCATTTATCGTAATAGTTTGGTTTCCATCATACTCTTTTCCTGTCCAATAATCCGTCCATTTTGCACCTGCTGGCAAGTAAACTTCACGAGAAGTTTGACCTTGCTGAACAACTGGAGCCATCATCATTGAATCACCAAACATATATTGATCTTCTATATTATAAGTTTTAGGATCATCTTGGAACTGGTAAACAAGAGGCTGTTGAACTGGTTGTCCATTCTCAGATGATTCTTTAAATTGGTCATACAAATACGGTAATAGCTGATAACGCATGGAAATATACTTTCTGCTGATATCCTCAACTTCTTTACCAAATTGCCATGGTTCTTGTCCATTCATTACTCCAGATTTTGCACTGTTATCATAATGGTCACGGGCAAATGGTAAGAAAGCACCAACTTCTATCCAACGAGCAAACAATTCTGGTGTTGGCTGATCTTCTGGTGTTGGCTTAGCAAAACCACCAATATCATTTCCTACAAATGGAACACCAGATAAACCAATATTTCCATTCATCGGAATAGACATTTTCAGATGTTCCCAGTTACTTACGTTATCTCCTGTCCAAAGTGCAGCATATTTTTGTGTTCCTGCATACATATCACGTGTTAAAACAAATGGACGAGTATTAGGTTTATGCTTTTCAAAAGCATTATAAGTTGCTATTGCTTCTTCATGTCCATAAATATTATGAACTTCTGTATGCAATTTTTCTTCACCATCATCTGTCTTAAACACAGTATCAAGTGGTGCAGTATGGAAAGGACCATCAAAAATACCTGGTTCGTTCATATCGTTCCAAATACCGTCTGCCCCATTATTTAAAAGTGTACCTAGGTTATTAGCCCACCAACTTTTCACATCAGTCCTCAAGAAATTAGGAAAAGCGGATGCACCAGGCCATACTTGACCTACATAGATAGATCCATCAGGATTTTTTGCGTAGAAGTCATTCTGCACTCCTTGGTTATAGACATCAAAATTTTCATCAACTTTTACACCAGGGTCATTAATAGCAATAGCGTGTAACCCTTGGTCTTTTAGCGTCTTTATCGCTTCTTTATACCTATCATCCCAAGTGAATACACGGTAACCGTTCATGTAGTCAATATCAAAATGCATAGTATCCAATGGAATTTTTTTATCTTCATAAGTTTTAGCTACATTTACAATCTCTTCAGGAGTGTATCCCCATTTACTTTGATGGAATCCTAATGACCACATAGGAGGTAACTCAATTTTTCCCGTAAGCTCTGTATATTTATCTATGACATGTTCTATTTCAGGTCCATAGACAAAATAATATGTAAGCTTTCCACCGTTAGCATAAAAGTAATAATAGTCATCACTTTCGCTTGCCATTTCATAGTAAGAACGATATGTATTGTCAAAGAAAATACCATAAGCTTTTTTATCTTTTAGTCCGATGAAAAAAGGAATTGTAGTATATAGATACTTTGTATTTTTATTATAGGAATATGCATCCGTATTCCATAATCCTATGCTTTTTCCACGCTTATTAAGGCCGCCTGATTGTTCACCAAACCCATAGAAGTTTTCATTCTTTTCGGTTTTCTTAAAAACAAAAGGCTTGCCATTCTCATAACCAGAACCCTGTACGGCATCCTCATTGATGACATTTCCCTGTTTATCCAAGAACTTTATTCCAAAAGGAGCTTTGTGAATCATAACTGTAATTTTATCCGTAGATAGACTGTATTCATCCTTTGTTTCCTTTACTTTAAAGTTTGGTATATCCCAATCTTTCTTTGCTATACCAGAAGAAACAAATTCTTCTTCTCCATTTTTCACTATGGATATCTTAGCCATCTCAGCAGAAAACAATCTAATATATCCAGTATATTCTCCTAAGTTTAACTTTACTCCATTTTCTAAAGCCTCAACAGATTGAACTGATAATGGCTGAATATTATTTTTGTTTAAAGGGGTGTCTGCTTCAGGTTGTGTTTCTGCTAAAACATGAGTAGTAGGTACCAATATGCTTGTAGCCATTGTTCCAAATAGTAGATTCATTGTTAAAAATATTGATACCCATCTTTTTTTCCTTCTTAACATAATATCACTCCTTATATAACATAGTTGTAATATTTGATAGAAACTATATATTTTTTCTAATAAACATTACTATATACGTATACGCAGGATTCTACATATTTTTCGGGGGTACCTTTGTGATTCTTTTATTTTTCTCATCTTTTTTACTTTTCTTTCTCTTTTTCTTGTTTTTGTTTATGTTGTTCTTTATCTTCTTTTTGTTTAATTGAATATATCTCTTTTTGTTGGTTTTTATCCTCTTTTTGTTCTCCTTTTGATTTCTCTTCCTCTTTTTCTTTCTTTCCACTTTGTATGTTTACAGATTTATTCTCTTCTTTTTCTATTCTTGTTTTTTGATATGTACTTGTTTTTATTTTATAGTTAGTATTACTAGACATTTCTTTATCTGTTTTTTCTTTTTGCAAATTATTTGGTTTATTTTTTTTCTCCTCTTCATTATTGGTTATATCCATAATTTCTCTTATAGATTTTTCATTAACATCATTGGATTCATTTCCTGAATCTTTTTCTACTGCTTGTTCTGCTAATATAAGCTTACCAGGAGATATACCCTGTTCCTTAGCCTTTCCATATATTGTTTTGTTTCCTTTCAGGAAAATCGTTTTCATCATTATCTTATTTTCATCAATATAATTATCCACTGAGTTTCTTAAACTTTCATCATCAATTTTTTTATTTAACTCCGTTACAGTTATTAGAATTATATTTTCCTTTTCCTTTGAAATAAATTTCTCTTCCTTTGCTGCTTTAATAATCTCATCAACTGCAACATCTATAGACTTATGACTAAATTTACCTATCTTCTTAATGACCTTATTTCCATCTTCATTCAATCCCTGCAGTTTTATAGGCGTTCCAAATAAATTATAAGAAATTTCAACACTTGGGTTTATATCTACATTTACATATCCTTGTGGTATATAATAGCCATATGCACTGTAACTTCCTATGAAGAGTAGTAAAAATACAGCTACAGCAGAAACAAGACCTTTAAAAATTTGTTTTCTTTTTCTTTTTGCCATATTAATTTCGATTTCTTCTCCAATGTCTGCAGAATTATTAGGTTTATCTACTTCTATAAACTCCCCATCTTTTGTTAATACAATAAGCTTATCCTTTAATTCTTCTAATACAATTCCTTTCATACTTTCACCTTCAATCTATGTATTCTCGTATCAATGTATAATCTCCTATTAACACAATTACTAGTGCTATAACATAAATTCGTCCTCGTTCTAACTTTTTACGATGTATAAGCATATTTTTTTGTATTTCTTTTATCGGAAGTCTTTTTGTACTTATTAACTCATTTAGTATATCTTGTTCTTGTACAATAAATTGAGCAACTTTCTTATAAAGTTTTTTAAGTCTGTCTTGTTTTGGAGAAGCTTGTACCAAATCATAAAACTCAATTTGCCAGTTTTTTAATTCCTTCTTATATTCCAAAAGTTCCAATTTTATCATTTCATTCTCTTTTTGGTTTTGATATTCTTCAACTGACTTATTTTCTAGCATACTATATACTATTTCGTTTTCCACTTCATAAATTTCTGGTAAATACAACTTATCTTTTTGTTTTTCATTTTTTCTATAATAATCTATACCTCTAAAAGTAATAACCTGTTTAGCAAAGGTTAAAAATTTTCCCTTACTTTCATCATACACCTCTACAGCTTCTTTGAAGGCCATCATACCGATGGTAAGTTCATCATCATATCCATACTCTAGAAACCTTCCTGATTTTTTCTGCATAGTGCTAGCTATAAAAGGTTTATATGACTCGATTAACTTATTTAATTCCTGTTGATTTTTTTTTGCTTTTTTTACTCGTTCCTCAAGAGATTTGGTAAAAAACATCACTCCACCTCACTTTAAAACTACTTAATATGTATTCGATAGAAATTCTCACTGAACTGAGGTATATAATGATATTTTCTAAATTTTTATTATATTATGAATTAATCTCTATATCATTAAACTATATATTTTCAAAAAGTTAAACATCAGTGACAAAAATAAAACTCCTACTATCTAAGCAGGAGCCAGTAATAATAGTTTTATAATAATCTATAAAATTTTTACTGGATCAAAACTTATGAAATCACCTGAAGTAAGTATATAGTCTATACCATCTTTTTCACCAGTAAAAGCCTTGGCAAGAGATGGTCCATGCAAATGACCATATATGACTTTTTCCACATTGTATTCACTAAATATCTGCACAAAGCCAGAATCCATAAGTTTTTCATTCATAGGAGGGTAGTGTATCATGACAATTAGTTTATCATAACCATTTTTCTTAGCTGAATCCAAAGATAACTTTAATCTCATCAGTTCCCTTATATATATCTTGTTATCATGTTCTGAAAAATTTTCTCCTCCAGGACAAGTCCATCCTCTAGTTCCACATATACCATAATCCTCATATGTAAAGAAGTTATTTTGGATGAATTTCATATCTTCGTAAAGATTATTTAATTTAGTTATACTACTCCACCAGTAATCATGATTACCCTTTACTATAATTTTTTTACCTGGAAGCTCATGAATCCACTTTAGGTCATTCATACCATCTTCTATCTTCATAGACCAAGATATGTCACCAGCTATTAGAACTGTGTCTTCATCTGTAATTTTCTTTATCCAATTATTTTTTATTTTTTCATCATGTTTAAACCACTTATTACCAAATATATCCATAGGTTTTTCACCAGTTAAATCTAGGTGTAAGTCAGAGATTGCAAATAGTGCCAATTGATCACCTTCTATTTTTCTATATTCTTATCTATATCCATTACGTAAGCTATAACCTTTGCCACTGCATCATATAATTCCATTGGTATGGCACTCCCCACATCTACATTATTTAAGAGGTTTGCTAACTCTTTATCATATACTATAGGAACATTATTTTGTTGAGCATTTTCTATTATTTTATCTGCAACATGCCCCATACCAGCTGCCGTTACCAGTGGTGCATCATACCCATTTTCATATCTTAATGCCGCAGCCTTTTTTCTGTTATCCATAATAATACCTCTCCGCTTATGAAGTGTAAAAACTTACTTCTCTATATCATTATAATTTGTTATAGTTTAATTGTAAAATCCATTTATATAGATACCCATGCCCGAAATTTAACTTATACTACGGGATATATTACCATGTTTCATCACGTTAAATATTTTTAATTAGTCTAAAGCTCAAATTTGAAAAAAATCTAAGAACTTTGATAAACTCGTACCTCAAACATATCTAAAGTTCTAAGATTTTTTCTCAAATTTTCGCTAAGACTAATAAAAAAATATTTATATGTGACTTCAACATTGGTAATATACCCCTACGTATAAGTTAAATTTAAGTTGTGGTTATCTATACTTTTGTATCAAGCATGCCTAAATTGTTATCCTCAAAGAATTCTCTACAATTTACAATATTCATTTCTTCTTGTTTTTCACTTATTTTTACATAAGCATTATATCCCATTTTAGATAAACCTTCTAAAATACTTTCCTTACTCTTATCCAGAACCTTAATCCATTGGTTATTACATTTTATATCTATATCCATATTAGAATTATTTAATCTTATATAAGCATCTACTACACCCATATTAATAGTGTTAACAGATGCAGCTATTTTTACGTTAGTTGAATCTATTTTCTTTCCTTTTTTTCTTTCGTCTTTAATCATAAGTTTACATTCATATTGATTATTATTTAAATTTATAGGTAAATCTAAATAATAATATTGATTAGAAACTTGATTAAAAATTTTCATATCATTTATATTTCTATCTAAAGCTTGAGATATAGTATTATATATATCCCCATTTGTATTTGTCTTATTTTCCAATAGTTTATTTATTACATTTTTTAATTCTTCTGTCTTAGAGCTTACTTGTTCTTTGATACTTTTAGCAATTTCATCTATATTATTAGTTAGTATACTATTATTTTTATTACTTTTTTCTAGATTACTTAATATTTCTTTAGTTTTTTCCTCGCCATTGGGATTAATATTATCTTTATCAGTATAAGATATTACATTCTTAGTATCATCATTTTTCATATTTATACTATTATGGGTATCTTCAGGTTCTTTTACTATATTAGATTTAACTATATTTTCTTTTTCTACGTCATTAATTATGCTTTTATTCGTTAGATCATCAAAACTCTTAGTATCACTATTTTGTATACTCGCACTGTTATGGATATCTTTAGATTCATTTACTATATTGGGCTTAATCATGCTTTTTTCTTCCGTGTCACTAATTATGCCCTTATTTGTTAAATCATTAAAACCTTCACTATTTTCTATTTCATTACTTGAAGCTTTCATTGTTTCTTCAATATCTCTAATACTATTATATATACCTAGAGAATCCTTAAATATATTATTAAAACTCTTAATATTCTTTTCTGTTATATCTATACTATTTTCAAAAAATGTAAGGACATCATCTTCTGTTAGACCCTTTAATTCATTAAAGAAAGACTTTAAAGTATTTCTTATTTCCTTTCCCTCATTACTGCTTGTATCTATATTCTTACTTTGAATATACTTGGATATGAAGACCTCTTCTTCGTTGTTGTCCTGCTTGATCTTTCCCATGAAGTCTATAATATTTTTTACATTAGAAAGATTCTCTCTGGTTAGTGGTATATTATGCTTTATCATTTTACTCAAAAGTGTATAATCATTTTTCTCTAAATCTGCACTATTTTCTTTTAATAAACTATTGATAGAATCTTTCTCAGTTTTATTTTCCTTGCTGCTATCGCTTACTAATTTCAGTTTTAACTTTCCATCTTCAAAACCTTCTACTTCAAACCTTATCAGCCCCTGAGGTAAGCTTTCCATATTTTTTTCTAGCTTAGCTGAAAACTGCCACCCATCTAATAGCTTTAGAAGAAGTTCACCAGTAAGTTTATCTAAGTTAACAACTCTGGCTAAAAAATTTTCTCCTATTTCGAAAGATAATTTCTTTGATATCCTTTTGGTGTTAACATCATAAACACTATTTATATTCCATATTCCTGGCACAATCATCTTCCCCTTTACAATATACTTTAAAAATAATTTAGAAATTATTATATGTCTAGTATATATTATTATCGTTTATAAGTATGCTTTGATAAATAAAAAATAATAAAATAGCTAGGAAAAATTTCCTAGCTCAAAATGTTATTAGTTATTTTTTATAAGCTTGTTTTCTTTTCTACCTTCTTCATGAAGTATTGGTGATATACTCTTATATAATGCTGCAGTTAAAACTGATAGTATAATTCCCTTAATTAAATTAAAAGGTGCTATAGACAATACTATAAAGGTATTTAAGTCTTTTATACTAGAGTTTACTTTCGTTCCCATAGCCACTATTGCACTTATTGGAAAGTGAAGAACTTTTTCATATAGTGGTAAAAGTACAAAGTAGTTAAATACACTAGCGACTACAGTCATTACTAGAGTTCCTATAAGCAGCGAAGCTACAGCAGTTTTTTTCGTCTTATTCTTATTATATATGTATCCAGCTGTAAACACTAAAGCTGATCCAACAATAAAATTTGCTAATTCACCTACAAAAAAGGATTCAGTTCCTTTAAAAATACCATGAAGTATATTTTTTAGTAATTCAATAGCAACTCCAGCTGCTGGTCCAAGTGCAAATGCACCAATTAAGGCTGGTAAATCACTTATATCAAATTTTAAAAAGGGTGGGAATAATGGTGTTGCTATCTCCAAAAACATAAGTATAAATCCAATTACGCCAAGTAATGATACCTTTACCAATCGATTTAATTTTTCATCTTTCATTTTATATCCTCCTTGATAATGTAGTTATAACATTCAATAGAAAACTATCTTTATTTATAACGAACATTACAACTAATTTTTTAATATTGTCGAAAGAATCTTCTTATCACGGGAATACAGGTATAATCAAAAAACCCTGACAAAAGGTCAGGGCTAGTAATCACAACTATACTTATCTTCTTTCATCCAGACTTTACTGTCGGCTTCGGAGTTTCACCGAATCATACCTATTAAGGCTCGCGGGCTATACCGCCGGTGGGGAATCACACCCCGCCCTGAAGATTACTTTATTTACTTATACATAAATTATAGTACAAGTTCCCTTTAAATTCAATATACAAATATTTCAGCGTTCCAGACGTTCATCTATTTTTTCATAGAAAGTGCTATTCTTTTTCGTTTTTCATCTACTTCTAGAACTGTAACCTCTACAATATCTCCAACTTGCACTATGTCCAGCGGATGTTTTACAAACTTATCTGATAACTGACTTATATGTACTAATCCATCCTGATGCACTCCAATATCTACAAAAGCACCAAAATCAGCTACATTTCTTACAGTTCCCACAAGAGACATTCCTGGTTTTAACTGTGTTATATCTATTATTCCAGTTTTTAATATAGGTTTTGGTAGCTCTTCTCTTGGATCTCTTCCCGGTTTTTTAATTTCTTTTATTATGTCCTTAAGTGTTGGAACTCCTATTTTCAAATCTTCTGCTAGTGTCTCTATTCCAATATTATCTATTTTTCTATCAATTTCAGTAAGGTTATTATTTTTTAAATCTTCCATAGAATATCCTAAGGTTTTAAGCAATGCTTTTGCTGCTCCATAGGATTCTGGATGTACAGAGGTATTATCTAAAACTTCTCCACTTTCCATAACTCTTAAAAAACCTGCACATTGCTCAAAAGCTTTATCTCCTAGCCTTTTTACCTTTAAAAGTTCTTTTCTACTTTTAAACTTACCATTTTCTTCTCTGTATGCAACAATATTTTGTGCTATGGTTGAGTTTACTCCAGATATATAAGACAAAAGAGATGGTGTAGCTATATTTAAATCTACGCCAACATTATTAACACAATCCTCTACAACACCACTTAATGATTCGTCTAACTTCTTAGGTGCAACATCGTGCTGATATTGTCCAACTCCTATAGATTTAGGATCTATCTTTACAAGTTCCGCTAGAGGATCCTGAAGTCTTCTTCCAATAGATATAGCTCCTCTCAGGGAAACATTTATATCAGGATATTCTTTGGCTGCAAGCTCTGAAGCAGAATATACTGAAGCCCCAGCTTCTGAAACAACAACATAGTAAAGATCTTTATTTTTTTCTTCTTTTACTTCTTTTATTAATCTTACTATAACTTCTTCTGATTCTCTGCTAGCAGTTCCGTTTCCTAAGGAAATTACATCTACATTATACTTATAAACTAACTCTTTTAGTATTTTAATAGACCCTTCTATATCATTCTGAGGTGCAGTAGCATAAACAGTAGCTATATCTAATAACTTACCAGTATCGTCTAAAACAGCTATTTTACATCCTGTTCTAAATCCTGGGTCATAACCTAATACTACCTTTCCCTTAATAGGTGCCTGCATTAACAAAGCATTAAGATTTGCTTTAAATATTTTTATGGCACCTTCTTCACCTTTGTCTGTCAGTTCAGATCTTATTTCTCTTTCTATAGATGGATATATAAGTCTTTTTAAAGAATCCTTAATACTTTCTTGTATAAATACATCAGTATTATTATTTCCTTTTAAGCTTTGAGAGCTTAAATATTGAATAATCTTATTAGTATCAGCAACTACTTTTACTGACAAAATTTTTTCACTTTCTCCTCTATTAATAGCAAGTATTCTATGTGGTGGAAGAGTTTTTACAGGCTCTTTATAATTATAATACATTTCATAAGGGGTAGATTCCTTACTTTCGCCACTGGTTTCTACTACACCTTCATTATACACAAAGTTTCTTATCCATTTTCTAAATTCAGCTTTATCTGATATAGTCTCACTTATGATATCCATTGCTCCCTGCAGTGCATCCTCTTCAGATTTTACTTGTTTATCTTCGTTTATAAACTCTAGGGCATATTGCTTTATATCTCCATTATACTCTCCACTCCATATAGTATCTGCTAATGGTCTTAATCCTTTTTCCTCTGCAATTATAGCCCTTGTTCTTTTTTTAGGCTTGTATGGTCTATATATATCTTCTACTTCCGTTATAGTATTACATTTACCTATATTTTGTTGAAGTTCATTGGTAAGTTTTCCTTGTTCATCTATAAGTCTTATAACGTCTGCTTTTCTTTGTTCTAAATTTCTAAGATATGTAAGTCTTTCATATAGATTTCTAAGAGTTACATCATCCATCCCACCAGTTGCTTCTTTTCTATACCTAGCAATAAACGGAACTGTATTTCCACTATCTAAAAGTTCAATTACACTTTCTACATCTTTTCTATTCAAATTTAATTCTTGTACTAATTTTTCTACTATAATTTTCATTACTACCTCCTGTTTTATGCATAAAATCTACTAAATAAATTATAGTTATATAAGTTGAAAACTATAAATATACTTTACTACCTCAGTAAAATATGTTGCTAATTAAAAACTCATATTTAAATATTTTTTAGTAATAACGCAAATCCATTTTACCAAAAAATTACATGGATTCATAGTGTTTTATGCGAAAATCCACGTATTTAGTGTTTTATTATTTAATAATCTAAGCCAGTCACTATAAGTTATATATTTCAATATAATTTAATATATTGAAATATATAACTTAAGAAAGGTTGGGCTCATATGAAAAAACAAATGTTGCTTTTTCCTATAATAATATTCTGTTTTATATTAAATCTTAGCTTTCAAACATACTATTTCATAAATCCCTTTAAACATAATGAAGTAAAAAAGCAAATAGATTATTTATCCTCCGATCATTTTAAAGGTCGACTAGCTGGAACTTTAGAAAACGTTGAAGCTGCTATATATATAAAAAATAAATTTATATCCAATGGGTTGCTGCCTTTTGAAAATAGCTATATGCAATCATTCGATACCGTTTATCCTCATAAATTACCTGGTAACGCTTATTTAACTATAACAGATAAGAATGGAACATTAGTGAAGGAATATAAATACGGAATAAATTACAAAGAAGACTTGCTAAATTTTAAAGCAAATAATTTATCCTTTAATAAAAAAGATAAAGTTTCATTAAATAAGGAATATATACAAGTTCAGAAAGGGAACAATCACTTTCTGTTCTATACCCCTAAGGATAACAAGCTTAATTTTAGAAGTTCATTCATAAGTTCCTCACCTCATAGTATGTATATAATGGTTACTAAGGATACTCTCAGTGAATTGCAACAGCATCTTGAAAATAACAATACTATAAATTGCTTTATTCCTTTTGAGTCCAAAAAAACATCTCTAATCAATATTATTGGGTACATAAAAGGTAAAGATACTAAGGCTCCTCCAATAGTGGTATCTGGCCATTTTGATCATCTAGGTAGTGATCTTTCAGAAACTATATACAAAGGTGCTTTAGATAACGCCTCAGGCATGGCATTTGTCATTGAAATAAGCAGATATATAAAATCTCTTGGCAAACCTAATAGAGATATAATCTTTGTAGGCTTTAATGCAGAAGAATTTGGCTGTCTTGGTTCTAAAGCATTTGTAGATAAATATAAATATAACCTTATTGGAAGTAAAATTTTCAACTTTGATATGGTTGGAAGTACTAATTCAGTTCCTATTTATGTAATGGGAGGAAAAAAAGATACCAAAGACACTCCCTTAATAAAAGAAATATCATCAGTATTCGAAAAAAATAAAATTAGTTTCAATTATTTGTTTGAGGATGCCAGTGATCATGAATATTTTCGAGATCAAGGTATAGATGCTGTAACTTTATGCGATGCTGACTCTTCTAGAATACATACACCAGATGATAAAATAAATTTTATCAGTACAGATTCTATGGATAGATGTTTCAAAGTAGTATCCCAAGAAGTTATAAAACATGCATTTTCTAATAACTTGTTATTAATATTTTATAAACAAGCTATGATAGTTTCTCTTTTAGGATTGATAGTTTCTTACAAAATATACACCAAATACAGTTCATGAAATAGTACTTTATATATAGATACCCATGTCCGAAATTTAACTTATACTCCGGAATATGCTGCCAAACTTCGGCACGTTAAAAACTTTTAATCAGTCTAAAGTTCGTGTTTAAGAAAACCTAAGAACCTTATATAAACTCGTTGCACTCAAACATATATAAGGTTCTAAGATTTTCTAAAACACTTCACTAAGACTGATAAAAAGTTTTTAAATGTGCTTTCAGTTTTGTCAACATATTCCTACATATAAGTTAAATTTCGGGCGTGGTTATCTATACTAATTTGTGTTTTGTTTTAAAAATCCATTTATAAAACTATCTATATCTCCATCCATTACAGCATTTATATTACCATTCTCTATTCCAGTTCTATGATCTTTTACAAGAGTGTAAGGTTGAAATACGTATGATCTTATCTGACTTCCCCAACCTATATCTTTTAATTCACCTGTTAGGTCTTCTATTTTTTCCTTGTGTGCTCTTTCCTTCAATTCTGCCAGTTTTGCTTTTAGCATTTTCATAGCTTCATCTTTGTTATGATGTTGACTTCTTTGATTTTGACACTGAACCACTATACCCGTTTGGATATGTGTAATTCTAATAGCTGATTCTGTTTTATTTACATACTGACCTCCAGCACCACTAGCCCTGTAGGTATCAACCTTTATGTCCTCAGGTTTTATTTCTATATCCTGACTTGCAGTAAGCTCTGGCAAAACTTCAAGAGAAGCAAAGGAGGTTTGTCTTTTCCCATTAGCATTAAAAGGTGATATTCTTACAAGTCTATGAATTCCTTTTTCTGCCTTTAGATATCCATAAGCAAATTCTCCTACTATTCTTAAGGTTGCACTTTTTATTCCTGCATCTTCTGCGGTGAGAATATCTAGGGTTTCAATCTTAAATCCTTTTTTCTCAGCCCACCTCTTATACATTCTTAGAAGCATTTCAGTCCAGTCCTGTGCATCTGTTCCTCCAACCCCTACATGAAGATCTACTATAGCATTATTTTTATCATACTCTCCGGAAAGCAATATCTCTATCCTAAATCGCTCTATTTCATCCTTTATATTTTCCACTTCGCCAATTATCTCTTTTGAAGAAGATTCATCTCCCTCTTCTATAGAAAGTTTAATAAGAAGCTCTATATCCTCTAATCTTTCCTTTAGGCTGTTATATCTATCTAATTTACTCTGTAGTGCTCTTTCTTCTCCTGATATCTCCTGTGCAGCGTTTATATCATCCCAAAAACCAGGCTGCTGCATCTTTTTTTGAAGTTCCTCTATTTTAATTTTAATGTTTTCTATGTCAAAGTGAATCCCCAATTTCTCTAACTGTTTTATTTAAGTTGCTTAATTCACTTAACATTTCTTCTAACTGAAGCAACATACAATCACACTCCTTTTTACTCTAAACTGTTAGTAGACAAATGTCGTTCTGCATATGCAGAACGACATTTATTTTATTCAAACCTTCCATGACAATTTTTATATTTTTTGCCACTACCACATGGACACAAGTCATTTCTTCCCACAGCCTTTTCCTTTTTAACTGGCTGTTTTTTTACTGATTCATCCCCACCTTGATTTGTGTGAATTTCTTTCACAACTCTTTCTCTCTCTGGTGCTCTTTGTATTTCTACATGGAATAAATATTTAATAGTCTCTAACTTGATACTGTGTATCATTTCATCGAACATTTCACTACCTTCAAACTGATAAGCTTGAGCAGGATCTTGCTGCTTATAGGCTCTAAGTCCAATTCCCCTCTTCAAGTGTTCCATATCATCAATATGATCCATCCACTTGCTATCGACAACTCTTAAAAGAATAACTCTTTCTATTTCTCTCATTTGTTCTGGTGTAAATTCTTCTTCTTTTCTTGCATATATTCCAAGTCCTATTTCAGTAAGCTCTTCTTTAATTTCTTCATTAGATAAGTTTACTAAATCTTCTATTTTAATAGAATCCTTAGGTAAAAATATATCTTCTGTATAGTCTATTAGCTTAGCTAAATCATTTTCTAATTCTTCTTCTACGCCAGATATATGTGAGTCCACAATAGAAGAAACTAGGTCTTTAAACATTGTTATTACCTGTTCTCTTAAGTCTTCTCCTTCTAACACTTCTGATCTTTGTTTGTATATTATTTCTCTTTGTTTATTTATAACATCATCATATTGAAGTAATGTTTTTCTTATATCAAAGTTGTTTCCTTCAACTTTCTTTTGAGCATTCTCTATAGCACCTGTAACCATTTTACTTTCTATAGCCTCATCCTCTCCAAGACCTAATCTTTCTACAATGCTTTGAAGTCTATCTGATCCAAATATTCTCATTAAATCATCTTCTAATGAAACAAAGAATCTAGACATACCAGGATCTCCTTGACGTCCTGAACGACCTCTTAACTGGTTATCAATTCTTCTTGACTCGTGTCTTTCAGTACCTATAATCTTTAAGCCGCCAAGTTCTACAACTTCATCCCCAAGCTTAATATCAGTACCACGACCTGCCATATTAGTAGCTATAGTCACCATACCTTTTTCACCGGCATGAGCTATTATATCTGCTTCTTTCTCATGATATTTAGCATTAAGTACTTGGTGAGGCACGCCTCTTTTCTTTAACATATCAGATAACAATTCTGATTTTTCAATACTAACTGTACCAACTAACATTGGCTGACCTTTTTTATAAGTCTCAAGAATATCTTCAGCAATAGCTTTAAATTTACCCTTTGCAGATTTATAAACTACATCTGGCATATCTATTCTTGCTATAGCCCTATGGGTAGGTACAACAATTACATCCAATCCATATATTTCTCTAAACTCATTCTCTTCAGTTAAAGCTGTACCAGTCATACCAGACAACTTTTTAAACATTCTAAAATAGTTTTGGTAGGTTATAGTAGCAAGAGTTTTTGATTCCCTTTCAACTTTAACGCCTTCCTTTGCTTCTATGGCTTGATGTAGTCCATCACTATATCTTCTACCTTCCATCATTCTTCCAGTGAATTCATCTACTATCATAACTTCACCGTCTCTCACCATGTAATCTTTATCTCTCTTCATTATATAATTAGCTTTTAATGCTTGAACTACATGGTGTTGTATTTCCATATTTTCAGGATCTGCATAGTTTTCTAATTTAAAGAAACCTTCAGCTTTTTCCACACCTTCATCTGTAAGGAGCACGGCATTGGCTTTTTCATCTACTGTAAAATGAGTATCTTTAATTAAGGATTTCGCAAAATAATCTGCTATTTTATAAAACTCAGTTGATTTTTCACCTTCTCCAGATATTATAAGAGGTGTTCTAGCCTCATCTATGAGTATGGAGTCAACTTCGTCTACAATAACAAAATTTAATCCTCTCTGAACTCTCTCTTCTTTATATATAACCATGTTATCTCTTAAATAATCAAAGCCAAATTCACTATTAGTTCCATAAGTTATGTCACATCTATAGGCCTCTTGTCTTTGTGCTTGATCTAATTCATGAAGTATTACGCCTACTTTCAGCCCTAAGAATTCATACACCGGAGCCATGATATCTCTATCTCTTTTAGCTAGATAGTCGTTAACTGTTACGATATGCACTCCTTTTCCAGTCAGTGCATTTAAATAAGCTGGTGCAGTAGCAACAAGAGTTTTACCTTCACCAGTTTTCATTTCTGATATTCTTCCCTGATGGAGTACTATTCCGCCTATTAATTGTTCTCTATAATGCTTCAACCCTATAGTTCTGTACGCGGCTTCTCTAACAACAGCAAAAGCTTCAGGTAATAACGAATTTAGGCTTTCCCCATTTTCTATTCTGTTTTTAAATTCGTCGGTTTTCCCTCTAAGTTCTGAATCACTTAAGCTCTTTATTTGTTCATCTAATGAATCTATCTTATTTACTATAGGAATTATTCTTTTAACTTCCCTCTCACTATAAGTACCAAATATTTTTTGAAAAACACCCATTCTCTTCATCCTCACCATGTTATTTTTTATGACTATCTAATCTACATACTTTATTGATTATATCACCTAATCAATAGCTATTCAACTTATGTATGTAATACTTTGTCATTGTTCAAAAATTTGTTACACTTTAAAAAGAATTATTTTACAAATAATATTTTGTGTTATTATTAAAAGTTTATAAAATAAACTTTTGTAACTCTCAAATAAATATTAAATCTATTAAGCTACTATGTAATGTTAATTCTTATAATATAAAGTTAAATCTAAAAAGAGGAAGCTACTGCCTCCTCTTTATTAAAATTCAGGTTCTATTAAACCATAATTTCCATCTTTCCTCTTATAGACTACGTTTACTTCATCACCATCTGCATCTTGATATACGAAAAAGTTATGTCCTATAAGCTCCATTTGAAGTACTGCTTCTTCAGCTGACATAGGCTTCATTGCAAACCTTTTAGTTTTTACTATCTTATGCTCCTCATGAGTCTCTTCATTATCATAATCCGGTATATCTTGGAATCTTACTGATTCCATATGTTTTCTTCTTTCAAGCTTTGTTTTCTGTTTCCTAATTTGTCCTTCTAATTTACCTACCACAAAATCTATAGAAGCATACATATCATCATGAACTTCTTCTGCTCTTAATAACATTCCTCCAACAGATATAACAACTTCAACAATTTGTCTATTTTTTTCTACACTTAAAGTAGCATGAGCTTCTACCTCAGGGGTAAAATATTTTTCCAATTTTGATAATTTTTTTTCTACATTGTTTCTCAACGCTGTAGTTACCTCAATATTTTTCCCACTTATTATTATTCTCATAGTTTCAGCCCCTTCCTTATCATTAAAGCTTAAAGCTTATACGTAAAATGTAATTTTGATGTAAGTTTAACTTTTGTTAACTATATTTTAATACTATTTACATTAGATTACAAGTATAATTTAGCGAATTAACAAAATATTATATAAAATTACATAATTATTTTATAAGACTATTTATCATTTTATATTTTCCTTACAATTAGTATTATGTTCAAAACTCAAAAAAAAATTAAAGTTCTTAACTTGAATAAGTTAAGAACTTTAATACTAAGCCAGTTGACCTGGTCTTTGACCCCACACTCGCCTGCTGGAGCTTTTGCTACCCAGAATTACCCTCTCACTACTAACCCTCTCGTTTTACTAAAAACGGCAGGACTTACCTCTAAACCGCACCATGCTCATTAAACATTTTATTTAACTTACGTGGATCGTTTTGCCTGCGACTGGCATCGACTTTCAACCACAAACCTAGCTTAATATAATAAAATTATACCTTACTTTTTGCTGCAGTCAATAGAGTAATTTCTTCCGCTCCATTTTTTATTAGCACATCAGCACAAGAAAATGCAGTAGCACCAGTGGTTATAACGTCATCTATAAGCAAAATTTTTTTATATCTAATATTATTATTCTTTGCGAAGCTAATACTTCCAAGCATGTTTTCCCATCTCTCATTACCAGAAAGTCCTATCTGATCTTTAGTTTGTTTTATTTTATATAAACAGTGAATTATGGGAATATTAATATGATTTGATATAAATTTAGCTAAAAATTCACTCTGATTATATCCTCTTTTCTTAATGGATAGTTTTGTCATAGGAACATAGCATATGTAATCACACTCTAAATTATATTTTTTTATTATGTTGATCATGTAATAACCAATAGCTTCACCAGATCTAAAATCGCTTTTATATTTTAATTTTAATATAAGCTCCATCATAATTCCTGAATAATAGGAAACACTATAATATTCTAGTTTTCTACCGTTCTTTTCAACTAAAAAACTATCTTGACAAAGTTTCATACTATTCTCACAGGATTTACATAATAACTTATCATCATACATCTCTTCTCTACATATTATGCACTTATCATCATCTGAATATATTACCTGTAATACACAATCACATAAAAATTTTAAATTCTTAATAATCCCATTTCCCATGCTTCTTTGTTAAAGTTTCTAGCTATATTTTTTGCCTTTTCCATATGATCTGTCTCTTCATTAGCTAAAAATATAACTTCTCCTTTCGAATCTTTTTCACTTCTTCCAACACTTCCACAAAAATAAATAAGCTTTTTATAATCATATTCTGGCGCGTCAGCAAAGTATACCATCACATCTGTATTCTTAGCATGTAAAAAATTTTGCTCAAAGTCATTTGTAATAAGAACTGCCCTTTTTATCTTTTCAAAATTTAAAATTTGTTTTTTATCTTTTCTACTCTTTACGCAGCATATTATATTTCTGCTAAACTCTTTACAATAGTAACTGATATATGAATAAACACTTTCTATTTTTTCTTCTGTTGGAACATATATTACCACTTTCCTATCAGACATTATAGACCATTTTAAATAATCATATACAACGAAAGGAATATCTTTATTTATGTTCACTCTGGTAACTATGCTTCTTGGTTCCACCATAGGAGTTCTATTATAGTTTATAGGAAAAATTAATTCTTTTTTATTTTCAAGTATACCTTCTACTGAATAGAATATAACCTTTGCTTCGTTATTGGAAATACAAGATACTAAGTCTATTACTTCATGTTTGTTATATTTAGGTATCCTTCTAATTTCATCATATATTATTACATCAAATTTTTCACTTAAGCTTTTAGCATTTATAAAGTCACATACTTTCAGTCTAGATGTTAAATTTATTTTGCCATATTTTGTATAGCTATAATCTCTAAAATCAGAACTTCTTTTTATTGTTTCTAATATATCGATATGGTTGTGTTCCTCATTTGTAATATAAATAATTTTTTTACCCTTATTAGCATGAAATAAAATAGTTTTTAAAAATACTTCTGATGAATTATAGGGAAGGGATATTACATTCAAAAAACGCTCATGACCTAAACTCCAGTTTAATATTAAGTTTTCTACAGCACGCTCTCGTTCAGTTAGATCTATTTTCTTGCATAAAAACATCTTCTTCACTCTCCATTAAATCCATTATTCTAAATTTAAGCATTGAGTATCTATCGAAGCTTTTATCATTACTTATCATAAACTGCATAGCTTTTGGCTCTCCCACTAGCACAACTAACTGTTTTGCTCTTGTCACAGCTGTATACAATAAGTTTCTATTCATAAGCAAAGGCGGCCCCATAAACATAGGTACGATAACTACAGGAAATTCACTTCCCTGACTTTTATGTATTGTTATAGCATAAGCCAAATCTAACTCATCTAGATATACATTATCATATATAACTTTTCTTTCATCATCAAATATTACTGTTAAAGTATCATTGTCTTCATCTATATCTTCTATATATCCAAAATCCCCATTAAAAATACCTATTCCTTCTTTTTCGCCTTCACCTACTATTCTTTCCCATTTTAAAGAGTAGTTATTTTTAGTCTGCATTACTTTGTCCCCTGCTCTAAATATTATATCTTTAAAATCCTTTTCCTTCTTATTTTTATCCTTTGGATTTAGAATATTTTGAAGTTCTTTATTAAGATTTGCAATACCAAGTATTCCCTTCCTCATAGGTGAAAGTATTTGTATATGCTGCATTTTATTCCACTGTCTATTAAACTCAGGCAGTCTTTTATCAATTAAAGCTATTAATGAATCAACTATTTTATAAGGTTCCTCACACTTTATAAAATAAAAATCCTTATCTTTTTTGTTTATTAAAGGCATACTTCCCTGATTTATTTTATGTGCATTTACAATAATCATACTTTCTTGAGACTGTCTAAATATATCTTTAAGTCTCACTACCTTTATACACTTACTTTCGATAAAATCTCTTAATACATTTCCTGGTCCAACGGATGGTAACTGATCTACATCTCCTACAATTATTAATCTAGTACCAAGAGTTACTGCCTTAAGTAGGTTATTCATAAGAATAACATCTATCATAGATGCCTCATCTATAATTATAACATCACACTCTAGTGGTTCTTCTTCTCCTTTAGAAAATAAAGTGTTCTCTGTCTCATCGCTTACTCCCATTTCTAATAATCTATGGATGGTTTTAGCTTCTCTACCAGTAGCCTCTGTCATTCTCTTAGCTGCTCGGCCAGTAGGTGCTCCCATAAAAACTTTAAGACTAGCCTTTTCGAATATCTTAGTTATACAGTTAATAATGGTTGTTTTGCCGGTTCCAGGTCCTCCGGTTATTATTTCAACTCCGTTCTCAACAGCTCCCTTTATAGCCTCTTTTTGAGATAAAGCAAATTTTATATTGTTTTCTTCTTCAAAAACTTGAATTTCTTCATCTACATTTATTGTTATATCGTCGTAGGCCGCTAGAGCTAAAGTTAATATTTTTTTTGTAACTCCAAGTTCACAATAATAATATGGAAGAGTAAATACACAAACCCTATCTTTCATTGTTTCTAATTTCAGTTTCCCGTTTATTGAATTCTCATATATGCTTTCTTCAAGTTCTTCCTTTGATACTCCTAAAACATCTATGCCCTCCTTAAGTAACATATCTAAAGGCATGTAAGTATTTCCGAGAGCACAAAATTGATTTATTAAGTATGTTATTCCGCTTTGTATCCTAAAGGTTGAATTTGCTTCTATTCCTAGACTCCTAGCTATTTTATCTGCAGTTTTAAATCCTATGCCTGATATCTCTTCCGTCAAAACATATGGATTTTCCTTTACAATTTTTATAGAGTCTGATCCAAATCTTTTATATATTTTTACACATTGATTTGGAGTGACACCATAAGTTTGAAGAAAAATCATTATGTTTCTAACCTCATTTTGCTTATTATAAGATTCACATATTAAGGCTATTTTTTTATGGCCTATTCCTTCAATTTCTTTAAGCCTCTCTATATTATTATCTAGTATCTCTAAGGTTTGTTCTCCAAACTTTTCTACAATTTTTTTTGCAGTAACTGGCCCTATTCCAGATATAATGCCTGATGACAAATATCTTTCTATACCTATGATAGAGCTGGGGGTTATTTCCTCACACTTAGTAACTTTAAATTGTTGACCAAATTGAGGGTGTAATACCCACTCCCCTGTTAACTTTAGATTTTGACCTTCAACTATATAAGGAATACATCCCACTATTGTAATAACCTGGTTTTTATCCTTGATTCTTGCTACCACATATCCATTGTCTTCATTTTGAAATACTATATTATCTACAATACCTTGTATTTCCTCCATAAAACATCTCCTGATTTCCTTTTTATTTATAATTATAACATATTAACTTAGTTTAAACCCATTAACTTAATTTAATCCAGCTATAGATAACCACGCCCGAAATTTAACTTATACGTAGGGATATATTACCATGTTTCGTCACGTTAAATATTTTTAATTAGTCTAAAGCTCCAATTTGAGAAAAATCTAAGAACTTTGATAAACTCGCTATGCTCAGTTCGGACCAACTTATCAATTACCATTGATAAGTCGCTCGTTGAAAGCTATTCAGGCTTTCAACCATATCAAAAGTTCTAAGATTTTTTCTCAAATTTTCGCTAAGACTAATAAAAAAATATTTAAATGTGACTTCAACATTGATAATATATCCCTACGTATAAGTTAAGTTTTCACCCTGGAACCCTATAAAAGCCCTTATGTAATAAACATAAGGGCTTTTCCATCTAAGAATTCACTATAAAATTATAGATATTTTTTTATTTCTTCTACTTTATTTAAGTTTTCCCATGGAACATTAACATCTGTTCTTCCAAAATGTCCATAAGCAGCTACCTGTCTATAGATTGGTCTTCTTAAGTCTAAATCTTTTATTATTGCAGCTGGTCTTAAATCAAATACTTTGTTAACTATTTCTACAATCTTATCTTCTGCAGCTTTTCCTGTACCAAAAGTATCTACTGTAACAGAAACTGGCTTAGCTACTCCTATAGCATAAGCAACTTGCACCTCAAGTTTATCAGCAACTCCAGCAGCAACAAGGTTCTTAGCTACCCATCTAGCCGCATATGCACCTGATCTATCAACCTTAGTTGGATCTTTTCCTGAGAATGCTCCACCACCGTGTCTGCCATACCCGCCATATGTATCAACTATAATTTTTCTTCCAGTTAGCCCAGCATCTCCTTGTGGTCCTCCAACAACGAATCTTCCTGTTGGATTTATAAAATACTTAGTATTTTCATCTAAAAGCTCATCTGGAATAACAGGTTTTATAACATTTTCTATTAAATCTTTTTCTATTTGTTCACGTGTTATATCTGGGTCATGTTGAGTTGATATAACAATAGTATCTATTCTAACAGGTTTGTTATCTTCATATTCTACCGTAACCTGAGTTTTTCCATCTGGTCTTAAGTATGCTAACGTATCATTTTTTCTTACTTCTGATAACCTTCTTGAAAGCTTGTGAGCTAAACTTATAGGCATAGGCATATATTCAGGTGTTTCATTAGTAGCAAATCCAAACATCATCCCCTGATCTCCTGCACCTATGGCTTCTATTTTATCCATTTCACCCTGTTTAGCTTCAAGAGCTTCATTAACTCCCATAGCTATATCAGATGATTGCTCATCTATTGAAGTCATTACTGCACACGTATCACAGTCAAATCCAAATTTTGCTCTAGTATACCCTATTTCCTCTATTGTTTTTCTAACTAATCTTGGAATATCTACATAGCAATTAGTAGATATTTCACCTATAACCATAACCATTCCAGTGGTAGTAGCAGTTTCACAGGCTACCCTTCCGTTTGGATCTTTTTCTAATATAGCATCAAGAACAGCATCTGATATTTGATCACAAATTTTATCTGGATGTCCTTCTGTAACTGATTCTGATGTAAATAATCTTCTCATCACTGTACCTCCTTAACTTCATGTAAAATAAAAAAATCCTCTTCAATAAGAAGAGGTTAACAAACTTAACTACTCTCTTATCTTGCAACCTTTTGTTGCCGGAATTGGCACCTTAGCATAAAATGCTGGTTGCCGAGTTTCATAGGGCCCTTTCCCTCCACCTCTCTTGATAAGAGTTTAATTTTAAATTGTATTGCTTACTTATAGTAACATAACAGTGTAATACTGTCAATACTAATCTTCTTTTCAATTTTATATGAGCATCCTTACAATATTATTAAATCAAAAACCTAATAGCATTTATTCAACGCTTAATAAATACAAAAAAAAACAAAAACACTAGTTAGTGTTTTTATCTGTGGTGGAGGAAGATGGATTCGAACCATCGAAGTCGATGACAACAGATTTACAGTCTGCCCCCTTTGGCCACTCGGGA
>NZ_JABAIW010000057.1:0-28047 GCF_014231265.1 Clostridium sp. DJ247
GTCACGTTAAATATTTTTAATTAGTCTAAAGCTTAAATTTGAGAAAAATCTAAGAACTTTGATAAACTCGTACCTCAGACATATCTAAGGTTCTAAGATTTTTCTCAAATTTTCGCTAAGACTAATAAAAAATTATTTAAATGTGACTTCAACATCAGTAATATATACCTACGTATAAGTTAAATTTAAACTGTCGATGTCTATAACGAAAACTTAAATTAAAGGCTAGCAAACTTTATATTGCTAGCCCTTTATATACTACTTAATGATATTCTTTTTATAAGTGTTGTCTCTTTCCATTCTAAATCTTAAGCTTCTTTAATTCATCTGCTTCTATTTATATCATTCCACCATCTACAGTTATAACTTGTCCTGTTACATATTTAGCTCCTTCTCCACTTAAGAATACAGCAATTTTAGCTACGTCTTGTGCTTCTCCAAATTTACCCATTGGTATTTCCTCTTCCAATTGCCTTCTCTCGTCTCCAACTAGCCAACTATTCATTTCAGTTTCAATAACACCTGGAGCTATTGCATTTACCCTAATATTTGAGGGAGCCATTTCTTTAGCTAAGGATTTTGTAAACAAATTTACTGCACCTTTAGAAGTGGCGTAAATAGATTCACAGGAAGCTCCCGTACTTCCCCATATAGAAGAAATATTTATTATAATGCCATTCCTTCTCTTAACCATATGCTCTAGCACACTATGACAGCTGTTGAGTACTCCTTTAAGATTTATATCTAATATAATATTCCATTCTTCTTCCTTCATATCCATAAACAATCCTACTTTAGAAATACCAGCATTATTTATGAGTATATCTATCTTCCCAAAGTATTCTATTGACTTATTTATAAGCACCTTAGCTTCACTATAAATACTTACATCTGCTTTTATTAAAATTCCAAAACCTCCAAAAGATTTTACACTCTCTAAAGTTTTTTCTGCTTCTTTTTCGTTATTTTTATAATTTATTACTATGTTAGCTCCAGCCTTAGCAAGCTCCACAGCGATACTTCTGCCAATACCTCTCGAAGCACCTGTTATAACTGCTACTTTTCCCGTTAAGTTATCCAATTTATATTACCCTCTTTTTAATTTATATATAGATATAATTTTACGCTATTTCTTCTTAATTTTCAAATTCGTTATCCGGTCCACATCTTTGATAACTGTTTTATTGTAAATCCAGATTTTCTTTTTTATCTTCCTCTTGTTCCTCTAGTTCCTCTTGTTCCTCTTGTTCTTCCTCTATTGTTGCAAGGGCAACTTTATCATTAAATATTGAATCTCTAATAATATCAACTGATTCCTTATGTTGCTTTTTATCCTCAACAGTAATTACTAGTTCTTCAGATGAAACATTGTTTATATCCCTTAATTCACAAACAGGAATTATAGAATTTTTACTTATTTTTTCTTCATCTATAATTTTTAGTTCGTGTTCGTCTATATTAGATTCTTCTGCTTCTAAGTATTCAGTAGAGTTGTTTAACTTTATGTTTTCATGTTCTTCATGAACCATGTGACCTTCATTAGTGTCTGAATTTTCTCTTATGATAAATTCGCTTACTAACTGAAGTAGTTGCTCAGCCCCTTTAGCGTTATTTTTAGATTGAATAGATATATATTCATTTTCTTCACTAACTTCCGTTATGTTAGATGCTATATCACTTGAGGAACTAGCACACTCATAAACAGATTGATTTAATGCTTCCATGCTTCCAGCTATCTCTTCGATAGAAACACGCATATCCTGTGATAAGTTTGAAAATCTTTGGATAACTTGTTGGAATGTTTGTCCGTCTGATTCATAGTCTTCACTTATCATTATAACTTTCTCATAGTTTTTAAGAACATCATTCTCCATAACATTTAACATAAATTCTGCAGAATCGGAAAGCTCTCCCATTGCTGCCAGTACTCCTCTAACATTTTTTTGTATATCAGTTACAGCACCAGCAGACTGTTCTGCCAGCTTCCTAACTTCGTTAGCAACAACAGTAAAACCTTTGCCATGTACCCCTGCTCTAGCTGCCTCTATTGCGGCATTTAATGCAAGTAAATTTGTTTGCTTAGCTATATTTCTAATGCCTTCAGCCACAACTGAAACCCTTTGAACAACTTTTGCATCCTCAAGTGCCTTATTCACTTTTTGTCTAGATTCTTCATAAGACTTTTCCATTTTTAGTCTAGATAACTTAGTTTCTTCCTTCATTAATTTTGCTTTATCTTTAATTTCATTGGCAAGCTGTAATCCCTGTTCTATTTCATCTACGGTATTATTTATATCATCTTTAACCACAATAGCCTTTTCAGTTACCGATTCAATAAAAGCTGAAGATTCTTGCATACTTGCAGAAATTTTTTCTGCTATTTTAGATACTGATTGAACTCTCCCATGTACATCAACAAACATATGATTTACATTTGTTGTAGCACTTAATGTTCTTATACTTTCTTGCTTTACTGAACCTATAATTTTCTCGATATTATTTATAGCTAAATTTAATGCTTGAGCTGTCTGTCCAAATTCATCACATCTTTCTATATCAATTCTATGTGATAAATTGCATTTAGAAAGTTCTTCTGCATACTCCTTAATTTTAAGTAATGGTTTCCTTATGGATCTAGATATAAAGAATCCAACTACACTTCCTAATATTATAAAGATTATAGTAATGATAATAACTTGATTCTTTAATATATTAGTCGGACTATATATTTCACTTTTATCAATAGTTATACCTAAAAACCATTCTGAATTAGGCACTGGTGCATAAGCTAAAAATTTTTCTATCCCATTCTTTTCATAGTATCCTGATCCATTTTCTCCTTTTATCATTTTCTCTTCCAAACTAGCTATTTGTTTTAAACTTAAATCCTGTTTTGCATTTTTTATAGTATTATCTTTATTTAATACCAACTTCAAATCCTTATCAGCAACTTTAGTTCCCTTCTTATTTATAATAAAACAATAACCGCTATTTCCTACTTTAGTTTTTTGAACTATATCATTAAGATTTTTAGTAGATATATTAGAAAGTAATACACCCACTACCTTATTATCGCTATTTTTTATAGGTACTGCCATAGCTATTATTTGTTCACCTTGCGTATTAGATATAGGATCTGATATAGCTGGAGTTCCTTCTATAGCCTTTTTTAAATACTCTGTATCATCCGAACCACCAGTAATATCCACCTGTGATTTCCCTCCATCTGGAAAATGAATTGTACCATTTAATTCAACTACATTTAAACTTATGTATCCTAAATTTTTTGATTCTGACAAAAGAACCGGCGTTTGTAGGGTAGTATTCATAGATTGAATTTCAGGTCTTGCAGCTACTTCCTTTATAGCTTTTATATCCTGTGCTAAAGTTGCAGCTATAAGTTTTGATGACTCTGCCGCCTTAGACTGAAGAGAAGAATTAATAGTATCACCTAAAGCTCTATAGGAACTATAATAAGAGACTATCCCCAAAGTGCTACATACCGCTATAAGTAACAATCCAATTTCAATAATTATTTTTAGTCCTACTTTACTTGCAATACCTGTTGGAATACTCTTAATTAAAGTTACAAGCTTTATATCCTTAATTAAAGCTTCAAAATTTATATTTTTAACTTTTATAGGATTAAAACGTTGAAATTTTATCAATTATTCTTCCTCCTAAAATATTAAGCACATCATTGCTTAATTTAAATAATATTTGATATTTTCCAAACTAAGTTTTCATTATATATTTTATCATTTAACCTATTAATTAATATTAATTAATACATTATTTAACACGGTTTTAACTTATATCAATATAAATTACTCTATTTTTTTGGAATATTAATTATATAAGTCAATAATTATAAATAAAAAATACAAATTTTGTTAACTAATTTATTACAATTTCATACTTTGTTAATGTAAAATTTTATAATATAATGATTATTAAGCAGGCTTTAATGATTATTATTCTTCAACACCTACTATATGGAAAGGATGTTTATATTATAATGATGGACTTTAAGCCTTTAACTCTTGATGATAAAAAAATACTGGATAAATTTTTAAAACCATATACCTTCAATACCTGTGAATATTCTTTTACTAATCTTTTTATCTGGAGAAAAGCTTTAGATATCCAATATGCTATCTGCAATAATATACTAATAATAAAAAAAACAGATTTTAGTAATAACTACCACTTTATGCAGCCAGTTGGATATACTAAGGAAAACTTAAAAGAAATAATAGATTTTTTATTTGAAAGTAAAGAAGTTTTAAATCTTCAATATTTTATGAAGGATGTAGAAGAAAGTTTTATTCAAGATCTTAATGACGTATTCCCAAACCATAAATTTACCATAGAAGAAGATAGGGATAACTCTGACTATATATATGAAAGTAGCAAGCTTATAAGTCTTTCTGGAAAGAAACTGCACAAAAAAAAGAATAACTATAATCACTTTATAAAAAACTATAAATATTCTAATGATATTATAAAGCCTGAAAATATAGAGCTATGTATTAAAGCAGCTATAGAGTGGTGTCATAAAAGTATTTGTAAGGGATACTTGTTGCATGAATTAAGTTCCATAAAGGATTTGTTAGAAAACATTTCAGAGCTTGAATTATTTGGCATGGTTGTATATATAAAAGATAAGCTTTCAGCCTTTACTATAGGTGAAAAAATGAATAATAATATGGCTATAATTCACATCGAAAAAGCTGATCCTGATATTAGAGGTTTATATACTTATATTAATCAGGTTTTTGCAGAAAGATATTTTAAAAATGTAACTTATATAAATCGAGAACAGGATTTAGGAATCGAAGGACTTCGTAAGGCTAAAATGTCCTATATGCCTGCAATGCTAGCAAAAAAATTTATTATTAAATAAATTAATAGATGATTTTAGGAGGTTTAATTATGGAATTAAAATTTAAAGGAAACCCTATAAAAGTTTTAGGTTCAGAACTTAAGAAAGGAGACACTATACCTGATTTCACTGCTATAGATAACTCTCTACAACCAGTATCATTAAAAGATACAAGGGGAGTTAGAATATTTCTAACCGTTCCATCCATAGATACACCTGTATGTGATTTAGAAGCAAGAACTTTTAATGAAAGAACTGCTGAAATACCTAGTGTTACAGTTTATACCATATCTATGGATTTACCTTTTGCACAATCAAGATGGTGTGCTGCACATGATATTAAAAGCGTAATAACCTTATCTGACTACAAGGATAGATTAGTTGGCAAAAACTTCGGAACTTATATAGAGGATTTAGGCTTACTAGCAAGAGCTGCTTTTGTAGTAGATAGTAATAATAAGCTTACTTATGTAGAATATGTCCCTGAGGTTACAAATCATCCAAACTATGATGCTATACTAAATGCTGCAAAAGAAGCTAAATAATTTTTTATTCGATGACTACCCGCTTTAATACTCCCATCTTATAGGAAACTCCTCTTCAGAGGAGTACTCACAGAGTAAGCGACCATATCAAAATCGCAGATTTTGTATGCCTGCTTAACCGATTCGCACCAAATCATAGATTTGGGCTCTCTGCTTAACTGGGAGTAAAGAGCGGCTACGTCTCTGGATAACGACTTCTAAGCTTCAGATGGAGGTTAAATGCCTAAATGGCATTTAACGGACATATTTGCTGGTGATAACCAGTAATTTGCCCAGTGGTCATCGACAAACTCCACCTGAAGCCAAGAATTCTGTTTATAACTAAATATAAATAAGTAGATAGTTTATGTTTAAAAACTTCTAACATAAAAACTATCTACTTCTTTATTTAATTGCTTATTATACTATGTTATTTTCTATGGTATAAACAATTTTTTCACATAATTCATGACTAACTAAAGCGTCTTGAGGAGAGATAGCTGCATTTTTATTATACTTAACAGCCTCTAAAAAGCTTTCTATAATTTCCTGAAACCCTCTTCTATATAAAATAGGATCCCAGTCTTTATGTCTTGTTACCTTTTCTTCTCCATTATCAAAACAAGTTAACTGTTCTAAATTTCTTACTACTAACTTATTACCCGGACTCATCAATTCAATAACTTCTTCATTAATGCCATTATTCCTATTCATCATAGCCACTGCAGTACAATTTTCTGATTCTAGCTTTACTATTATATTATAAAGCTTTTTATCCTCAACTAAATAGTTAACCTGCATATTATTTATATCTCCTGGCATAAGGTATCTTGTAGTATCAATTGCATGAATAAAATCATCAAAGATAACTTCACGTATTTTATTAAGAGAATTTACTCTATTTTTTTGCATAATTATTAAATCCGGGTTACTTTGCTCTTTTAATATCTTATACATTGGTGCAAATCTCCTATTAAAACCAACCATAAAAATCAAGTTTTTTTGTTCTGCTAGTTTAACTATTTTTAGTGATTCATCATAAGAATTTGCTATAGGCTTGTCTATATATATGTGTATGTTGCTGCTTATCAGTTTTTCTAATATTTCAATATGTGCCTCTGTTGCTGCATGTACAAATACTGCTTCTATACCTGTATTAACTAATTCTTCTACTGTATTTACGCATTGAGTTATTCGATATTTGTTAGCTACATACCTTAAGCTTTCAATATTTCGTGTACACAGAATCAATTCAATATTGTTCATATTTCCTATTATAGGCAAATATGCTTTCTGAGCAATGTTACCAAGTCCGATTATACCAATCTTCATTTTAAGCCCTCCAAAATATTATTATAATCTAAATAAAGTTAATTTTAGCCCAAAGATAAAATAAAAAGGCATTCATAATGAATACCTTTAGTAAATTTCTTATATTCATATATAAAAATTATTATTTAGCAAGTAATTCTCCAAGATTCTTGGCTTTTTCAAGTTCTTCAGCGTTAGGAGATTCTTTTACAGCTAGTTCACCCACTAAGTTAAATCCATAATCAGTCATAGTCTCTTTCCATTCTTTTAAAAAGACACCATCATCCCAACCATATGATCCAAATAAAACTAAAGATTTTCCATTTACAGGAAGGGTTTTAAATTCTTTAACAAATGGGGCCATATAATCTTGCTCTATACTATTGTCATCTAAAGATGGGCTTCCTAAAGCAACAGCATCTGCTGATATAACATCTTCAGTTCTTGCATCTTGTACATACTTTATTATAACTTCAGCGCCTGCATTTTGTGCTCCTTGAGCTATATGATTTGCGATAACTTCTACATTTCCAGAATAACTCCAGTATATTATAGCAACTTTCTTCATAATTGATATCCCCTTTCATACCTTAGAATTTTATTTAAAACAATTTAAATATAACTTTTATCCTATGATAAAAGTTATTATTTTACATTTTTTATTATACACTATATAACTTTTAGCTTCAAGTTTATTTTGAAATTATTACCAAAATTGTAATTACACACTAATATACATATTATTATAATTCACCATTATCTAAATTTTACTTTATATAAAAATCTCCGCATTAATATACAATCCTTGCACTTAACGCGGAGATAAACAAAATAAATTTTAGTTTATTAAACTTTCTAGTATATGTACTTCTATACTTCCAAGCTTAAAACTTGAATTATACTTAGGAATATGCTGTTTTTTATCTATACTTTTTTAGCACATCACTAAGTATGTTTATATTAAAAGGTTTTGCAATATAATCATCCATTCCACACTCAATAAATTTTTCCCTATCACCTGTCATTGCATAAGCGGTCATTGCAACTATTGGTATGTGTTTACCAGATACAGTTTCTCTTTCCCTTATAATTCTAGTTGCTTCGAATCCATTTAATACTGGCATTTGTATATCCATTAATATTATATCAATACTATTGTCATCTAAACTTTCAATAGCTTCCTGTCCATTTGATACACTTATATATTTATATCCTAATTGTTTTAAAAATCCTGATGCAATTCTTTTGTTAATTTCATTGTCTTCAACTACAAGAATAGTTTTATTACTTAAAGCTTCATTTGTTATAATCTCTGGTAAATTAGCATTTGTATGTTCACTATTATCTTTATATTTTTTATCTAAAAGAAACTCAGCAGTGAAATAAAACACACTTCCTTTCCCTACTTCGCTTTCAAACCATATATCACCGTTCATCATTCTTACAAGTTCCTTGGATATGGCAAGTCCAAGTCCAGTTCCACCATATTTTTTAGTATAAGTTGTTTCTGCCTGTGTAAATATTTTAAATATTTCATTTTTAAAATCATCTTGTATACCAATACCTGTATCTTCTATTGAAAATTTTAATTTTAATTTATCTGTACTTTCAGATAACTTTTTAACCTTTAAATAAATATGACCACATTCTGTAAATTTCAAAGCATTGTTAATTAAATTTATTAATATTTGATTTAGTCGAACAGCATCCCCAACCAGCTCATGATTAATAAATGGATCTAAATAATACATTATTTCTATATTTTTTTTATCTGCTATTATGGATAGCTCCTTTATAATCATATCTATAACTTCTCTAATATTAAACTTATTAAAATTTAATTGAAATTTGCCAGACTCAATTTTTGAAATATCAAGAATATTGTTTATAATATCAAGTAGATGATCTGATGATGATTTAAGTATTTCTATATATTCTCTCTGCTGTTTATTTAATTCTGTAAACTCTAGTAGCTGAGCTACTCCTAATATCCCATTTATAGGAGTTCTTATTTCATGACTCATATTTGCAAGAAACTGACTCTTTGCCATATTTGCCTTATCTGCCTCTTCCTTAGCTAATTCTAACTCTTTATAGTTGCTTCTTAGTTCTTCCTCAGTGGCAGTAAGTTCTTCGTATACAGCTGATAACTCTTCATACTTCTCAGCTAACTCACATTCTCTTAGTTTTCTCTCTGTGGTATCAGTCAACAAAATTGCAACTTGTCCACTTTTAGGCCTATAGGCATAAATATCAAAATACTTATTAAGTTTTTCATCATATGTTTGAAAGTATTCAGGACTCCCAGTTAACAATACTTTATTATACTGTTTAATTAAAACTTGTGTATTTTCAGGGTAAATTTCATGTAGAGTTTTATTAAAAATTTCTTCAAGTTTAACTTCCGTCAAATTAGCAAAACTATTATTTGTATCTATAATCTTATAGTCTATAGGATTATTTTCTTCATCCAATATAACTTCGTGTAGTGCAACACCTTGATTCATAGACTTATATAACAATCTATACTTTTCTTCACTTTTTACTAGCTTATACTCAAGCTCTTTTCTTGATGTAATATCCCTTGTTATGGTAGAGGCACCAACTATAACACCATCTATATTATAAATTGGTGATACTGAAATTGAAACAATTACGGTTTCCCCATTTTTCTTTCTTCTGATAGTTTCATAATGGTCTATTTTCTCTCCAAGCCTTATTTTATTTAGAATCTCTTCAACATCATCCTTACTGTTATCTGGAACAATTATAGATATATGTTTTCCAATTGCCTCTTCTTTCTTATACCCATATAAGTTTTCAGCACCAGAGTTCCAACTATTAATAATACCATTTATATCTTTTCCCCAAATGGCATCATCAGAAGACTCTACTATAGAAGCTAAAATTCTCATTTCATCTTCATTTTGTCTTCTTTTTGTTATATCTCTTATACTACTCACCACATATTTATCTTTTTCATCTTCTAAACCAACTGCTTTAACTTCAACAGGAAAGCTAGAACCATCTTTTCTATAATGCCATGTTTCAAACTCTATACCCTCCAACTTAGCTTTATTAAATTGTGAATTTACATATGCTGATATCTGAGGGTTTCTTAAATTAAAAATAGTCATTTTTAAAAATTCTTCGTATGTATAACCATAAACTTTCATAGCTTCCTTGTTAACATGTAATATTTTCCCCTGGTAATCTGTTAACATAATTATATCTGTTGTGTTATCGGTCATTCTTCTATATAAATTTAATAACTTTTCATTTTCTGCAGTCAATATACTCACCTCGATTAATTCTACTTAAATAGGCTTATTCTTAGTTAATATCTTCTCAACTTTACTTTTGCACAGTGGTTTACTGTAGTAGTAGCCTTGTACATAAAAACATCCAATTACGTCTAATAACTTCTTTTGTTCCTCAGTTTCTACACCTTCAGCAATAACGTCATATTTCAGCTTTTTAGCTAGTTCAATTATACATTCAACTATGGATCTTTGTTTCACATCATTATTAATGTTATCTACAAATGATTTATCAATCTTTAGTGTATTTATAGGTAAAACCGTCAAATAGTTTAAAGAAGAATATCCTTTTCCAAAATCATCTATTGAAATTTTAATTCCAAGACTTATAAGTTCTTTAAGCAACTCAGCATTTTCTTCAATTGATTTAATTAAAACTCCTTCTGTTATTTCTATTTCTAAGAACTCAGGTTTTAGATTATTTTCTAACAGTACTTTGTTAATCAAATCTAAGAAATACTTTTTTTGCATTTGAACTGGAGATATATTTATAGAAAATGTATCAAATACATATCCTTTATCAAGCCATTCTTTACATTGCTTACAGCAAGTATTAAGTACCCACTCACCGATTTTTAAAATTAAGCCTGTTTCTTCTGCTACAGGTATAAATTCATCTGGTGAGACAACTCCAAGCTCTGGGGAGGTCCATCTTAAAAGCACCTCTAATCCCTTAATCTTATTAGTTTTTATATTTATTTGAGGTTGATAATATAATTCTAATTGATTACCATTTAATGCAGTTCTAAGTCCATTTTCTACTTTGCTTTTTCTCATAATTGATTCAGCTATTTTTTTATCATAGAATGAGTAATTATTTTTTCCTTTAAATTTTGCATTATACATAGCTGTATCCGCATTTTTCAATATTTCCGTTGAGTTTGTACCATTATCTGGATATAAAGCTATTCCTACACTAACGGAGCAATACACTTGCATTTCCCGAACTTCAAATGGATTTTTAAAACTATCAATTATTTCTTCACAAATATCATATAAAAGTTCTTCATTATCAAAATTAGGTATTAGAATTAAGAATTCATCTCCACCAAAACGAGCAACTGTACCATAATCTTTAACTGACAACTTTAATAATTCAGCAACTATTTTTAGCAATAAATCACCATAATTATGTCCTAAGGTATCATTTACAGTTTTAAAATTATCTATGTCAACAAAAAATACTGCACCTCTACTCTGATTAATTTTTGATTCATTTATAGCTTCATTTAATTTATGAGAAAAATAGGTATTATTTGGTAGATCGGTGAGTAAATCATGATATGCCATATAAGTTGCTTGTTCTTCGGTTCTCTTTCTTTCTGTTGTATCTGTAATTGACCCAGCCATCCATATTGGTTCGCCTTCAGAATTTTTAAGAGCTTTACCTCTCATAAAAATCCACTTTACTTCACTATCTTTTGTAATAATTTTAAATTCACTCTGAAAATAAATTGATTTACCTGTTAAATGTGATTCTAAATCAAGCTTAACTTTATCTATATGCTCTGGATGAATTATTTTATGTGTAAAAGCATTTATACTATTTATCTCATTATTATTAAAACCAGTTATGGGTTTAAAATCACCTAAAATATAAAACTCATTATTCTGAAAATCCCACTGCCACATGATATTGGTAGCTACTTCCAACATTAACTTATATTTTTCTTCATTATTTAAATCTAAATATCTGCTTTTCTTAAATGATGATTTTGGTAAATTATTATTTAATATTTTCAACACTAACCCTTCCTTACTTCTTTATCTGATTTATATATTTAAATACAAGTACATCTAAACTCTGGTTAACAGTTAGTACTTCCTGATAACTTCCTTTTCCTTGTCTTTAAATACTACTGGGGTTGCAGTTAAGTAAACAAGTTTATATAAGTTTATGTGTTAACCTAAATTCTCATGTTACATCAAATATCCATTTAAAACCTTTGTTGTATTACTATTCATATTATAAAATAGTAATTATTACAATAATTATACACTATTTTCAAGTAAAAATCATTCAAAATTTACTGAAATTTTTACCTATTGTTAAAAATTTCAGTAAATTTTGCTTTTTTTTATTTTTATTTTGAATTTTTTTAATGTAAATACTAATAAATCTTCTTGTTTTCTTATTTTTTTACTTTTTACTTAATCCTGATAACACAAATATCCACATTAAAACCTAATTTAGTTTTTAATGTGGATATTTGCTTCACCATCCCCCTCCTTTTCTTTATTTAAAATATAACAATAGTTAATATTTTTCATATGCATATATTTATTTATAATCATGTGATAGCTAACTTTATTCTACAACAATTTAATTAAAATATAGCATTAATTTAACATTTTCAATACAAAAAAGATGTAAAGTTAAAAACTCTACACCTTATAGCTTAACTGTCTCAACCTGGATTTTTCCTTAATTCCCCATACTTGTTACAATAGGCATTAATCTATGTAAATATATATTTTTCATATAACTCTTAATAATAAACAATACATAATTATTAAATTTCTGTATCAGGAACATCAGCTTCATTGCTGCCGCCCTTTCTCTTTTCTCTAACAAGTGTAACAATCCCTGGTATAAGTGATATTATTATAATACCAATTATTACATGAGAAAAATTATTTTTTACGAAAGGTAAGTTTCCGAAGAAGTAACCTCCACCTAAGCATAATGAAACCCACAAGAATCCGCCTAAAATATTGTAAGTTATAAACTTTGAATAATGCATTTCTCCAATTCCAGCTACAAATGGTACAAAGGTTCTAATAATAGGCATAAATCTTCCTAAAACTATAGTTATTGAACCGTGCTTCTCGTAGAAATCTTGAGCTTTTTTTAAGTGTTCCTTATTTATAAACTTTACATTCTCTTTTTCTAAAATCTTACTTCCAATCTTTTTTCCTATATGGTAATTAGCTGTATCTCCAAGTATCGCTGCAAGAAGAAGTACAATAAACAATGTAAATATATTAAGTGAACCTATAGAAGCTAATGCCCCTGTGGCAAACAACATTGAATCCCCTGGTAAAAATGGAGTAATAACTAATCCAGTTTCAAAGAATATAATTGAAAAAAGGATACCATATGTTAATATTCCATATTGCTGTACTATTAAATTTAGATAATTATCAATATGCATTACTAAGTTAATAAAATTTCCTATAATATTCATATTTTTTCTCCCTTCGTTATTAAAAATATATTATTTAATCATTACATTGCAACATAGAATTACACGCTAAAAACTTACTAAGTTGCAATATAATTTAACTTTATCATATTTTTATAAAAAAGTCACTTCATCCTTCAAATGAGATGAAGTAACCGTGTTGCCACCCATATTTAGATATACATAAATTCCTACTAATACCCTAAGCCCTGTACTATCAATAAATGTAACCAATATAAATCCAAATATTTCTGTCATTACCGCAAGAAAAAATATCCCTGGCACAAAAGAATTAGCTATAAAAGCAGTTGTATCAGGTGGTAGCTTTCCTCATAGATTAGGACTATCAGAAACTATATTAATTTTTGAACAACATTTAAGCTTTTTGGGTGGTATTGATGGGTTAACTAAAATAATATTATGGATAACAAATTTAAATATTTATACAAAAACTCTATTTTCATCTACATCTTATCATAACCAAAACTAAACTTATTAAGAAGGTTATTGCAGAAAATATTATAGATACAATTAAGAAGCCTGTTATCAAAATATTGTATTTTATTATGTTAAGAGTTGATATATACTTTGATAAATCAAGTGCATTGAGTATTAGTAATATTAGGAATATAATACCCAGCCCTCTGGAAGCTCCCTTTATATCCGCAGAACTTAATGATATATGAGAAGATATACATATTGCCACCAATACGAATATAAAGAAGTATGGATTTTGAAAGTTTCTCAATGAAAAAATGGTTTTTACTAATCCCACATATGAACTCAGAATTCCCTCAATTGCAGCTTTATTTATGGCTGTTACATGAAGATTTTTTATTAAAATATAAATAAACTTATTATAAGCTTGTGGGATTGTAAAACGCATTAACACAATTATAGAGATAACTCCTCCGAATATAGGCGCTACACCTATAAAAAAATTTCCTATCTGCTGATAAATGCTGCGTTGGTTATAGCTGTGTTGTACGTATCCCATTACACCCTTCTCATCCGGTTTTTGAAGTAATTTTATCTCAGTAACCTTATGTCCAAATAATAAAGCAAACATAGCGTGACTCAATTCATGTATTGGGACGCCGATAAACCCTGTTATCATTACTGCTTTACTGCCAAAACTCCTTTGGAAATTTTTTATTGAGTGGTTTCTTAATATACCAAGAAGCAGTCCACTTAATATGATCATACCTGTTAGATACAATGTTTCTATAAAAGTTTTAGTTAACAATTGTACTAAAAATCTCATAACGTGTTGTCACCTTTCAATAATCAGAACACATACTATATACTTTAACTTGAAAAAAGATATACTATAAAATTTTATATAGTTATGTTGTGATTTCAGTTAAAATAATATAAAGTTCGTTATTTATTTTAACATATTTTATGTATTGATTGTTAACTAAAATAAAAGTTAATGCAAAATATCCTCTAAAATTTCAATAGCGTCTTTAATTGCTTTTGGGCATACTTCTTTAAATAAACCATTTTCTCTTGCATATTTCCTTGCACCTTCTTGATTTAAATCATATCTAAGTAAGTCCCTACATATTATTGAACCATTAATATTTTTAAATTTTTCACTAAACACCCTTACCGCCTCATATATTTTTTCCTTTGATTCTTTATCATCTATTTCATCTTGTCCATATTTAAGATTTAGTACCATTATTGCACCAGTTACAGCACCACAAACTTCCCCCTGACACATTCCACCACCAAAACCATAGGCAATTTTTAACGCTAATTTTTTATCTAACCCTAACTCATCACTAAAAGATAAAAGTACACATTGAGTACAGTTAACCCCTCCTTTGTTAAACTGAACTATGGCATCTTCTGATTTAGACATAATAAATTCTCCCCTTAATCATTATGATAATGTATTTTAAATTTATTAATATTAAAAGTTAAGTTACCCCAACCACCTGACTTCTTTTCTCCATTAACACCACATCACGCCATGTACCGTCCTTCATTTTACTAATTTTCTCTCTAAAACCTATTTCTCTAAAACCACACTTTTTATGTAATGCTATACTTGAAGTATTTTCTTTTATAATTCCAGATTGTAAAGTCCAAAATCCACTTTCTTCAGATAGTTTAATTAAATTTGTTATAAGAGCTGTTCCAATTCCTTGTCCTGAATATTTTTCGCCTATATATATACTAACTTCTGCTACACCTGCATAAACACACCGACTGGAAGTTGGACTTAAAGCTGCCCACCCAAACACCTTGTTACCTGAACGTGCCACTAATCTACATGAATTAATATGGCTATTATTCCAATTCTCCCAAGTAGGTACTTCTGGTTGAAATGTTGCTTTACCTGTGTTGATACCCTCCAGATAAATATTTGCTACCTGTTCCCAATCAGACTGTGTCATTTCATCAATTTTATAATCCATTTTTCGCCCCCAATTAATTATTAAAATTGAATTTCATTACTTTTTATAAAAAATCTTTATAAGTTTTTAGATTTTGTACTACTATTATGCAATCGTCTATTATTACTATTATATTTTTAGTAACTGTTGAATATTTTTGCCTAAAATTAACTCCTTTTGTAAATCTGATAACTCTAATTCTTGTATACGGTATATGGCATTTCTCAAATTATCTCTACCGTAGGGAGTGTCAGAACCCATTATTATCCTTTCAGCACCAAATTTCTCTATGGCTAATACAATTTTATTTTTAGTTACTATTTGTGGACATGATATATCAAAGAATACGTTTGAAGCATCTATTTTTGCATCTATAAAAACTTCTAAACCAATCAGATGGGCTATAATAAATTTTGTGTTTTTATGTTTCCTAATCAATTCAACCATATCAAAAGCATCTTTTTTTGTGCAAAGATGAATAAATATTGGCATTCCCTTTTGTCCAGCCCATTCTGAAATTTCATGCATATATCCTTCTCTTAGGTCAAATTTTGTAATGCACTGATGTAATTTTATCCCTTTAAACTTATATTTTTTATAGTTTACATCTATCTTATTAATAATGTCCTTTTCACAAGGGTTAACCCAATAAAACTGAATCATTCTATCAGTATGCTGTTTAACTAAATTATAGGCATATTCATTTCCTAAATCTATTTTTGTTGATGATTTATTTAAGAAATTAACTAGTTTTATAATATTATTGAGAATGTAAATAAATTTCAAAGGATATTTTTCTATAAACTTAGAAAAGTAAGATAAATCCTGATTCTTTTCACAACTAATCTGTAAGGAACCAGCTAATACTACATAATCCACATTATTTTCATCTAATATTTTTATAATATTATTAGCTTTTAAAAAATCTCCAGTGGCATGTGCATGTCCATCAATTATCATACATTAGCTCTCCTATTTGTGAGCCCTTCAGCCAATAGCTCAATTAAAAATTTAATCGAGTTATCATAAACTTGTTCACCAATTTGATTTTTATGTAATGATATCATGAATATTGAACGTATCAATCCAACAATAACTTCAGGTTGTTTATCAATTATGATTCCATCATTCTGCCAATCTCTTATTAACTGTAAAAGTATTGCAGAATCTCTTCCTTTATGCTCAACGAATTTTTCATTTGGAAGCTTTCTAACAAGTATTTCCATTTCGTTCTCAATATATAGTTGCTTAATAAATACATTATTATCAATTAGCTCAAAAGCATAAGTGAGAAAACCTTTTATTACTTCTTTAGGAGAGCCTTTTAGTAAAGTAGTTTCTTTTAGTAGAGTCGATTTTATTAAATTCTCTTCATTTTCCAGTATCTCAAAATAGAGTTCTTCCTTTGATGTAAAAAAGTTATAGAATGAACCTTGAGCAATACCTACTGCTTTTGTTAAATCTTCGATACTGGTTTTTTTAAGTCCAAAGGTACTAAAAAGACTTTTCCCTTTTTCCATTAGCGCAGTTTTTATTATTTGTTTTTCTTTATCATTGAAACCCCTTGGCAAATACATTTCACTCCTTTTTCTTATTTACATATATGAATAAATAATTAATATATTCATATATATTTTATTCCGTTCAAATACATTAGTCAAGAATTTATTTAATAAGGTGTAACACCTCCGTCCTCTATAGATTGGGAATGTAATCCTGTTGGTATATCAATTTGCTTTATATTTTACTGAATGATATATTTTTTAGTAAAGTATAGAATAATATAAATAGAAAGCGAGGTGAAAAAGATGTATCTGTGTATAAAACAGCAGTTAAAGAAAATATCTAAAGAAGACTATGAAAATCTTAGGGAATTATCTCATGTCGCTAAAAATCTATATAATTATGGACTATATAATGTAAGACAATATTATTTTGAACAAAAAGAATACCTTAACTATGAAAAAAATTATGCCATTTACAAGAATAATGAAAACTATAAGTTATTGAATAGCAATATGGCTCAACAGGTTCTTAAAGAAGTAGATGGAGTATTTAAATCATTCTTTGGATTAATTAAACTTGCTAAAAAAGGTAAATATAATTTTAGAGATATTAAGTTACCTAAATATCTTAAAAAAGATGGTTTTGCAACGTTAGTAATAGGCTTTGTAAGGATTAAGGGAATTACCAAAAAACAATCTATATTAAGAAACAATAGAAATAATAGGGTAAATGATTATATTAATAAAACTTGCAGATATATTATTAATTACTGTTTAGATAATAATATTGGTAATTTAGTAATTGGATACAATGAAACCCTTCAAAGAGATAGTAATTTAGGTAAAGTTAATAATCAAAACTTTGTTAACATACCAGTTGGCAATATAAAAGAAAAATTAGAATATCTTTGTAAATTATACGGTATTAACTTTGTAAAACAAGAAGAAAGTTATACTTCAAAAGCAAGCTTTTTTGACAATGATAATATACCTAAATATAATGCAGATAACCCAATACAAGCAACTTTTAGTGGTAAAAGAATTAAAAGAGGATTGTATAAAACTAAAAGTGGATACGCCTATAAGAATAAAGATTGCATAAATTTTTAAGTCTTATGAAGCCCCCACTTCTAAAGTGGGGGAGAGTTCACGGTTGAATTGTTATACCTATCATTTTTAAAGGTTTATCTGTCTCATTCCATACAGAGTGAACTGTTGAACCATGCACAATTATAGATTCATCCATACTTAAATTAACTTTTTCTTCCCTTATTTTTATTGTTGCTGTGCCTTCAACTACTATAAAAAAGTGATCATGTAAATGAGTATGACTTGGCTCAGGTCCACCTCCTTGCGGTTCAATATATGCAATAGAACAATCAGATATGATTCCTTTAATTTCTGAGTTTATTTTTTTAGCTTTAAAATCAAAATGATTCGGAGGTGTAATAAATTCACTCATTACTTTCCCATCCTTTCCATAATATTATATTTTAACAAGACTATTATTGTAAAATCTTAACTTGCCTCTTAATTTTACTCCAGAATTCCAACAACTTTATTTAATTTTAAAAGAGCATTAGGATTAACTTTTAATGTATAATGATCTTCTCCAGTTCCTCCATAAATAAAGGAGTTTTCTAAAAGTTGTTTATCAATTATATAAGGCAAAGGAAGTCCAAATAAAGGAACAGTGCCAACTGAAAAGCCTATAACATGCTGAACCTCACTTTTTGTTGCCAATCTTACATTAGTACATTTCATAAGTTTTTTTATCTTCTTAAAATCAACTTTTCCTTTACTTCCAGAAACAATTAGTGCGTAAAATCCAGTATTGGTATATATAATAAGTGCTGGAGATGTTTGCTCAATGGGAATTTTAAAGTAATCAGCACCTTCTTGAGCAGTATGAATTAACTTCTCATGGTGAATAAATTTAAATTCAATTTTATTTTCCGCTAAAAGATTTTTTATATTTTCCATTGTAAAATCCCCTCCTTAAAACGTACTAATAAATTTATCAAATATACAAATTACATTTACCTACAACACCTTATTAACTATTCAACTTTAATTACCAACATTTCGTTCCCACCATTCACAAATTCATAATCTACTTTTACTATTCCAATTTTATAGTTCGAAAAACATTCATCTTCCATTAACTTGTCAACGAACAGAGATTTTTCACCTTTTAAATTGACCATTGGAAACACTCTTATTTCTTTTGATGTTATTCTGGTTAACTCTTTAATAACTCTTTTGTGAAACTCATAATCCAAATATTCGTCATACATAAATAGGAAATGTGATACAAGAGCTATATTAAACTGCTTATCTTTAAAATTATTTTTAGGATATTCAGTGTTAATATACCGTACTGCTGAATTTTGTTTAAAATCCTCAATAAATCCCTTATATGCTTTTCTACGTTGCCTTTTTAAATGTTCAATGTCTTTAAAAAACTCCCACTTATATAAATCCTCAACTTCTGCCAATTTCTCCATTGTTGTTTCTAAATCTTTTGCACACTTTTCTTCTATTTCCTCAGCTGAAAAACAATAAATTCTATCAGAAGCAGTGACATCATACCCCAAAGCTTTGGCTTCTGCACAAAATGAACTAACGCCTGAAGCTACATCCAATATCTTTTCATTTTTATTAATACTACTAATATTAAACATCTTATAATATTCATCGAAAGTTCTTCCTATTAGAACAATATCCTTTAAATCTAATTTCCTTTTCATACTATCCACTCCTCACAATTATACTTTAACATTTTAATTTAAATTTAATTCATCTCCTGGCAATCCTCTTATTCCCCAATTATGTTTAGGAGTTTCAAAAATTGTTATCTCAATATCATTAGGTGAAATATTTAGTTCCTTTTGGATTCTTTCAAATAAAAGTCTTATTAGTTTCTTCTTCGCATCAATACTTCTGCCTTCAAATATACTGATCTCAATTATTGTATAGTGCTCAGTTCTTTCCTTTAAAAAATAAAAATTGTCTTTATCTAAAGGAAAAAACCTATGAAACCTTTTATTCTCAGGAAATTGAAAAGCCTCTGCCACACAAGAATGAATAATATCTGATAACTTTCCCTTAATAATATTTAAATTGTCGTTTATACCATAAACCTTAATTTGAGCCACTCTTATTCCTCCCCAAATCTTTTTATTATAAATAATGATTATTATTTTAAAAGCCATAAGTTTAACATGAATATCACCCTTTCTCATAAATAATTTTATAAACAAAAAAGCCACTTCATCCCTATATGGGACAAAGTGACTGTTATGCCACCCATATTTATTTCTTATACTAAAATAGAAAAATAGCAGTTAAAAAAGTTCTATAAAATAAAAAACACTTCACCCAAATAAGGGCAAAATGAATATTCTGCTATACCACCTTAATATAAAACCAGCTCTTTCAGGTACAGATATTACTCGATACCCTGTCCTTTTAACGGTGGACTATCCGTCTATTGCTACTACTATTTCGCATCACATCTCAGAGACCCATTCAATATAAGCTACAGTACCTGGCTTTCACTATCCCAAATTCGCTTTAACTAAATTCCTATATTTACTCTTTCTCTTCATTGACTTTTACTCTTATTTTTTACATCATATACCTATTTAGGTAAAAAGTCAATATATATTAGTCAATTTCAATCTTTTGTCCTGATTACATAGGATTAACGCTTTATACTTCTTTGTAAACAAACTCACTATATATTTTAAAAATACATTTTAAATTTTAAAGGCTTATGATATTAATTATAAGTTATATTTATCTTTATACTTTATATATTCTTTTTGTAAAAGTTCCTTATTATTTTCTGTGCCATGTGCAGGTATAAATAATGAGCATCCTGTATCTAATAACTTTTTCCAGCTACTTACCATAGCTGCTGTGTCTTCTGCATATGGTGGAAAAACTGAACCTTTAAAAACTCCAAACATTGCATCACCAACTATGGCTATTTCATTATCTATAATTACACTTATTGAACCACTTGAATGACCAGGTGTATGAATAATATATGCGTTAAAGCCTAACTCTACCAAATTAAAGTTATCATCAACAGCAATATCATAACCTGCTGGTTTGTATTTATAAAATTCTCTCAGCTTTTCTCCTAACATTCCTGTAATAAAGCCAGTTATGGGATTTGTTCCTCTTATTACTGGATTATTTCCATATTTCACAAGGTCTCCTTCACTCTTATGAACAATCAATTTAGTTTTATAATTTTCTTTTATACTATATGAGCTTTCAGCATGGTCAAAATGAGTATGCGTTAATATCAAGGCTTTCAGAGAGCTTTCATTTACCCCAATCTTATCTAATTCATTTTTTAATTGTTTCCATTTATTTTTTCTTCCAGTATCAATTAATAAATACTTGTCTCCATTAGAAATCAAAAAAGAATTACATCTTCCATTTAAAATTTCATATACCTTTTGTCCACTTTTTGTAGTCCAACATCTCATAATATTATCCTCTATACTAATTATTTTTTCTATAACCATTAATGTATTACTTATTAAACAAAATGCTAACTAAGCTGTTGAAATTCTCTAATTGAAGTTAATAATACCCCTTGCTTTACATATTTATCCTTGAATCTATCTCACTTCCAGGAGTACCTTTAATAAATCTGTTGCCTGATATAATTCTATTAAAAAATTATTATTTATCTCATGTTTTATGTATACAACAGTAAATTCCTTTTCCGCACTACTCTCAATAATTGAATTTACGTTATTAATAAGTTCATTTGAATTTTTATATGGTAGTGGTTTTCTTGCTGTTTTTCCAGTAGCATCCTCTTGTATATCTATTACAATTAATGCTTTTTTACTATTATCATATTGATTATTCAATATCTTCTACTTATATAATAATAATATAATTCTATCTTTATTATTACTATATAACTATTTTATTACAATATATCCTAAATTTAAATATCATTACTACATAAAATCTTGATGAAAGTCTTGTTCTCATATATTAATCTTTTGCAGTTATATTAGACTTTTTCATAAGCTCTTCAATGCCTAAACCACTTTGATTAATCACCTCTTTATTCATCTCCATTGCCATTCTCTTAAAATTCTCCATATACCTTTTATAATCCTCATTTAATATTGATAAATATTCACCAAATTGTTTTTGGATTGGTCCGATGACATTAATCTGCTCTTTTACTAAAGTTAACATTTCATTAAATCTATCTCTTGATTCACTTTCTTTTAAAGATTTAATAAAATGCATACTATTTTTCTCAATATCTTCTTTAGAAACATCCTTTGATAGAATCTTTTCAATTGTATTACTGGTTGATTCCTTATAGTTTTTCATATCGCCAATTTCCGCTTTATCATACCACTTTACAAAATAACTATTTTCATCTATTTCATCCATACCATCTAATAATTCAACAAGCTTTAGCCAAGCACTTTTCTTCTCCTCAGTATCAATGGTAATCTTTAAGAAAGGTTCATACATGGCAACAAATACTTCTCCAAATTTACCTGGGAATTTTCTGAGTAAGATGGTTGAAATAAGTTCCTTTTTTTCATCCATAGATAACTCTAATGTTTCTCTTAATTTCTTGATGCATTCCCCAGCAGTATCATAATCATCCAAATTCTTTTCTATTATATTTGTAATAACCAGCTTACTTTTTTCAAGCTTATCCATACTTTCATTTATTCGCTGTAAAGTATCTTTCATCACATCTGGTATACTCTTTTTTCCTTCAATTACATTTTTAATTTCAAACATGGGAATATCTACAGCTCTTAAAGCTCCAATTAAATTAAGCTTTACAATATCTCTCTCTGAATACTCTCTATAATTATTATCACAATTTTTTAACGGATGAATTAATCCTTCATCTTCATAATATTTAATTGCCCTTTTGGTTAAACCAGTTTTTTCTGATGCAACCTTAATATTCATATATAAACACCTCACCATAAATTAAAAGCATTTCCAAATTAACTTAATTATAATGGTATCCGTAAGGTGTAGGTCAAGAATATTTATTTCAATCTAAAAAACATTTATATTTTTTTAATTAAAACATAATTTTTACTTATAACTTATCACTTTATCCAAAAAACATATTATAACACTTGCAGAAGTGCTGTGGTTCATTTCCATAGCTAATACTTTTAAATAAATACTATATAGTAATGAGTTAATTATTAACTTACAATTTTTTAACTATGGGTTGCCTTATAATAGTTTTTAATTTTTCAGGTGAAGCCTTTCTTGGGTCACTTATATAAATTTCATGATGTTTTCCAACTTTAGAATAATTATTTTCTTCAATATAGTTATGAAGCCTCTCAATTGTAGGCTTTTCTTCACTATAAGGGCCTATGTGCATTATTTGTGCTACTAACCCTTCATTAATACATTTAAATCTAATTTTGGAAATTGAAGATAACTTCTTCTTTTTCTCAACTTCTGTTAATGCTTTATCAATTAAATCCTTTTCTACAAATTCAGGTTGCATGATTAATGCTGTCCAATTCCACACCTCTTTATTTTCCATAGAAAAGTCCTCTATGTTATCAGTCCACCATAATCCCTCAAGTGGTAAAACTCCATAATCTAAACCATTAATCCCTTTTTTAATCATAAACTTAACTGCATAAGAAACACTGAACAGTGCTTCTATTGCATCCCTATACTCCTGTGAAGTATTTGGGTTTCCTGAACCATCAATCACTAAATAATTTAGTTTAGGTACATTTATGATTTGAACCTTTTTTGAAGATGGATTATATAATTCCTTAAATTCTTTTTTGAAATCTATTTTACCCAAACTTAAACAACTCCTCACATTAAAATTCTTAAGTTTCAAATTATTTTGAACTTCCTTGTCAATTTCACTTATTTTGTTTTTCAAGAATTTTTTCAACAAATCAACATATTGTTTATTCATGATGGCTTTGATTTCTTCCAATTTTAGAAAATATTTATTCTACAAAACTACTTTATTTTAATTATATTATATCAATTACTTTACAATTAAAATACAAAATATTCTTTATAATCCACACTTATTTCATCTTAATGTGCCTAGGTCACTCTTATATACACTTATAATCTTAATAATCTGCTCTTTACAAATGAAAAAATAAAAAGCATGAATAATATAGTTATCTTTTACTGTATTACTTCATGCTTTATTAAACAGTATCTAATTTCAAGTATAATCCTTATTTATGACTATCTAAAACCAATTTATTGTTTATATTCTGTTATCATAACTTTAAGAGTTTTGCTATATTACCACCAAGCACCTGCTCTTTAACCATTGCATCTTTACAAACACGTTCTATAGAAAACTTAGAAACTACTAAATCTCCATAGGGAAGGTCTGAACTAAATAAACACTTTTCAGGTAATTCCTTTATTGTCATACTTAAGGCAACAACAGCATAAAAAGCTGATAGATCTATATAAATATTCTTACTTTCTTTTGCCATCTTAACTACATCAAGCCAGTTAACTCCTCCCAAATGTCCTATTATTATAGGAACATCAGGATATTTTTTTGATAAATTGAATATTTCTTTTATATCATCTAAATTTAAGGGCCAAAATGCATGAATCCAAATAGGCAAATTAGAAAAATCCTGTGATGCTTGAAATACAGTATCTAAAATTCCTATTTGACCTGAAGCTACTGTAAATTCTCCAAGACCGATAAAGTTATTTTTAATTACATATTCTTCTATCCATGAAGCAGTTTTTTCATAATCTAAGCCTACTGGTACGTTCCCAAACCCGTAAAATCTTGATGGATATTTTTCAATTATTTTATGCTGCTCCTTAATTGATGCCATTTTAGTTTCAATAGAATTTTTTTTACCAGAAATAATTTCATATAACTTATTCAATTCTTCTTCAAATTCATCTAAATTATTGGCAACTTCTGGATGTATAGAAGTTGAAAACAATATAGTTTTATCAACTCCAGCTTCATCCATTAAAGTAATATGCTTTTCTACTGGTAATACAACATGTGCATGACTATCAATTATCATCTTTATCACTCCTTAAAATTATTTCATATATGAAGTAATTTATTAAAAGAAAAACCTTATTTTTTATTAAGGTTTTCTTCTATTTTGGCAAGTAAGCTATATAATATTTCTTGCTCTTCATCACTTAAAACACCATACATATCAAATAAAAAACTTTGATACGCAACTTCCATTGTAGTTCTAACATCAATTCCTTTTTGAGTTAGGGAAACTAATGTCTGTCGTTTATCAGCAGAGTTTCTAAAGGTTACTACAAGTTCCTGTTTTTCCATTCTTCGTATTATTGTTGTCATATTGCTTGCAACACATTTTACTTTATCTGTTAACTCAGACATGGTAATACTACCTTCAAGTGGTATGTTTCTTAAAACGCCAAACTGAACTCCTGTAGCATCATATCCCGAAGTTGCATTAACAAAGCTGTTAACAGAAGCATCATTAATATGACGAATTTTCATATAAATATTACGCAACAATTCTTTTGACATATTTTTACCTCTAAATTACTTCATATATGAACTATATTCATAATAAAATTTATTCTATATTTTGTCAAGTAATGGAATACTTTTTTCTCGTGTAAATTAAATTTCTTTTAAAACATTTAGTGCATTAATAGCAGTAGGAAATCCTGAGTATGGTACTGTTTGAATAATTATCTCCTCAATCTCTTCACGAGTTAACCCTACATTTAATCCTGCTTTAATATGCACCTTTAATTGAGGTTCTACTCCACTTCTACTTGATAACATTGCTATTGTAGCAATTTCCCTTTCTCTAAGACTAAGTCCTTCTCTTGAATATATATCACCAAAAGCAAATTCAACTATGTATTTACCTAAGTCTCCTAATGGAGCTACAACGTCTTCACCCACCTTACCATCTACTTCTGATAACTTTCTTAAACCTCTTTCTAATCTTTCATTATTCATGATTTTCTCCTTTCATACTATTATAAATTTCTATTTTGTTATCTAAAAACTTAATGCTTTCATTAAGCTCTCTAACTTGATTTAATAATTTATTCTTTTGCTCTTCTAACATTTCACATCTTTCTGTAACTGTATCATTACCTTTGTATCTTAATTCTGCATAAACTTTTATTTTTTCAATTGGCATTTTTATTCTCTTAAGTTTTAATAAAAATTCAATCCATTTTAAATCTTGTTCTGAATATACCCTATTTCCACTTTCATCTCTTTCAATATTTTTTATTAATCCAACTTTTTCATAGTATCTAAGTGTATGAGAGCTTACTTGCAACTTAGCTGATACTTGTGAAATATTCATATTCCATCCACCTCTTGAATTAAATATATCACTTAGAGTTAACTCTAAGTCAAGTACATTTGTATAAATTTAATAGTAGTAAGAATCCCTTCGTAAAACAGGTGACTTTGCTACAGCCTATAAGGGCATGTTTACCTATTTTACTTATAGATCTTGTCTTTTTAGTTCTCACACGCATAGAGTGTGATTTTATTCGCTTTCTCTCATAATAAAAAGACTTATCACTCTTATGATAAGTCTCTTAAAATCATAGAAAACTCTTTAATTTAAACATTTATTCTTCATATACAGTCTATATATTATTTCTTCAAATAATGAAAATAAACCTGTAGTAATTAAGTAAATTCCTATAGCTATTGGTGCTTTAAATGTTATTAATAAGCTAACAATACTTGTTAAAATAAGAGTTATTTTTTGTACCTGTACTTCTTTAACTATTTTTAAAAATGGTATATGCGATATAAAACTTGGACTCAATGAAATCAAAGTATAAATAATTGGAATAATAAAATAGTTGTCTGGCATTTTCAAATTTGTTATCCAAGGAACAATAATAGTTCCAACATGTACTGGCATCTTATTAAATACAATAAATAATGAAGATATTATAGGCAATTGTATTAAAGTAACAAGACATCCAAACATACTCTTAGCACTTTGTTGATAGTATTTCTGTATTTCACTATCAAATTTTTCTTTATTATCTTTGTATTTTATTTTTAATTCTTCTATTTTCTTAGATAAAACTTGTTGTTGTTGAATACTATTTTTTTGTTTTAAAGACATTGGCAACAAAATAACTCTTACTAATACTGTAAGTAAAATTATACTTATTCCATAATCTCCTGTTATACTAAAAAGATAACTTAATGCAGTATTTAATATATTTAAAATGATGTTCATATAAAATCTCTCCTTATCAACATTTTGATTTACTTTAAACATCATCTTATCTAAAAATGTATACAATACCGCCATATTTCATACTTTTCATAAACTATATAATCTTTAGGATCTAACTTTTTTAAGTATCTTAATGCCTCTATAAAAATATATTTTGAAAATTTATTATTAAAATGCTTTATAGTTCTCTTATATACAGCATTGACATAGGCAAAAATACTCACAAAGCACATGAATATTAATATAATTTGTATTATTAATAAAGCATCTGTCTTCATTATGAATTACCTCTTGTTATAATCTCTATTGTATACTCCTATTAGCTCAACTATTATGAATATGAATAATATACAATTGATATTTCTATAAAAAATAAGACTATAATTTAAGATTGATAAACTAACCATATTGTTAAGGCTTCAAGTATACTTTTACCACGCTTTGTTAAAAAATATTCTACTTTCAATGGATAACTCTCAAATGTCTTTTTATCAACCATTCCAAATTCTATAAGTTCCTTCAGCTGCTCCAAAAGCATTTTTGGGTTAATACCCTTGTCCCCTGAAAAAAAAGTTCTGACACTCCCCTCACTCCCTCTCAGCCCTTATCTCTTCTATCCTTGAACCTATTCT
>NZ_JABAIW010000058.1:0-27567 GCF_014231265.1 Clostridium sp. DJ247
TGCTAACCCTAGGTCTTGAGTATGATGACATAACCCCAAGCATTTCAAGCTTAGCTTTAAGTGTATATGACTTCATAGGACTTCCATTATCTGAATGTAGTATCAAAGGCTTGCCTTTGATTTTTTCTGAAATAATGGCTCTTTCCACTAACTCTGAGGCTAATTCACCTAGTTCTTCTTCCCATACCTCCCAACCTACTATTTTTCTGCTGAAAATATCCAAAAACATGTATAGTTTATAATATAGTCCTCTTGTACAAGTGTTTAAGTATGTAATATCCCATGTCCAAACTTGATTTGGACCAGTAGCTATGTGGGTAGTTGGAAGCTTTGACTTTACTGGTTGTTTACTTTTTCCACGATGATGCTGCATATTCTCATTTCTCAAGATTCTGTACATTGTTGATTCTGAAGCTAGGTATATACCTCTGTCTGCAAGAGCAGGAACTATCTGTGATGGTGGTAAGTCTGCAAATTCAGGCACATTTACAATATTAAGAACACTTTGATATTCTTCATCTGTTAACTTATTTTTAGGTGTAGGTCTCTCAGCTGATGGTCTCTTATCTTTCTTGACACTGCCTTCACTGCACCATCTTTCATAGGTTCTAACACTTATTCCTACCACATCGCAAGCTGGCGCTAGCCTGGATCCATTATCTTTAGCTTCATTAATAAGGTCTACTACTCTTATGCGATCAGAAAGGCTTGTTAATCTTCCTCGTTTTCCCCTAAGATCGCATCCAACTTTTTTCTAAGCACTAGGAGTGCAGCTGTTTCAGCTAACGCTTTTTCTTTTCTGGATAGCTCTTTCTCTAATGATTTTATTTTCCTTTTATCCTCTTGTAGTTCTTGCTTTAACTCTTTAGTATCAATTCTCTCGCTGTCATTAGCTCCAATACAACTAATACGCCACTTCTTAATATCCTCAACATAAAGTCCTTTTTCTCTACAATACTTTGATAGTTCTATTTCTGACATAGTGTATGTTTCCATAACTATTAAAAACTTTTCTTTTGATGATACGGTACTATTAGACCTTACAGTATTTCGTCCTATCGCTTTTGACTTCCATGTAGCCAAGGTTGATTTACTTATACCTGTTTCTTGAGCTAGTTCACTTGGAGAACAATTCTCCGGAGGAAGCATACGTGCTGTCAATCTATCCTTTTCTTCTCTACTATATCTCTTATTATTTTCATTATCTTTTGTCATAGGTTCATCTCTCCTTTTGTTCGAGCATATCATTTTTTATTCCCTACGACAACTATTTTAACACCGGGGGTTATGCAGATTTAAGTTCTACCTATAGTAACCGTAAATGGATGCCGCCGAATCTGGAAAGTAGGGAACTTCATTTTGTGTAGGGGGTAAGATTGTTATATTTCTGTAATTCTAAATTGCTCTTGAAGTGTGAGAAGCATAAGAAATAAAAATAAATAAGATTGTACATAACTATTATGTGATATAATCAGTTACAGATATTATTAATATTTAGTATAATATTGAGTTTTTTGGGAGGTGTCTAAGATAAATTTTCTCTATTGGAACGTTGGTAATAACAACATTTCTTCATATATTGTAGATGCATGTATAGAAAATAATATCAACGTATTGATGTTAACAGAATGCAAAAATATAGATGTAGATTATTTATTAAGAAAATTAAATGATGAAAATCTGTTTTTTAAAATTGAGAGAATTGATAAAAATTCTAGAATAATGCTTTTGCATAATACAAAAGGGCAGATAAATGTTATAAAAGAAAGTAAATATTATTCAGTATTTAATATAAAAGATGGAAATGAGAGGTTTTTACTTTTTGCATTACATCTTCCAAGCAGATATAAACAAGAAAAGGAAGACTTAAATATGTATGCTGCTTCACAAATTACAAGAGAATTTGAGCAAATAGAAGAAGAACGTAATACGGAAAACAGTATAGTTGTTGGTGATTTTAATATGAACCCTTTTGATAGCGGAATGATTTCTTCATTAAGTTTTAATGCTGTTATGTGTCCAGAGATTGCAAAAAAGAAGAGTAGAAAAGTTTTTCAAGAGGAAAGAAAGTTCTACTATAATCCAATGTGGCATCTTATGGGAAATGCTTTAAATTCATCTAAAGGGACATTTTATTATTCAACTGAAACTAATAGTTATTATTGGTATACTTATGATCAAGTTATATTAAGACCAGATTTGATAGATAAGTTTGATTTTAATAAGTTGAAGATAATTGATGTCATTAATAAAAATAGCCTAGTAAGTAAAAATAATATACCTGACAAAAAAAGAATATCTGATCATTTGCCAATTAAATTTGAATTGAAGATGGAGGTAATAAAAAATTATGGATAACTTATGGAATTTACAGGATATCGATAAGAAAGTAGCTAATTCTCCCAATTTAATATTAGAGGAGCAAGCAAAATATTTTGAAAAAGCTGTAAAAGATGTTCTATACGCAAAAATTATAAATACAAAATTAAAAAATAATGATGGAATACAAGAATACAAACTTGCAACAAGTTTTAATATAGTATCTCCAACATTAGATAATTATACTTATACATTATTTACAGTATACTCCAATCCAGAATCTAATTATCCACTAGCTATTTCAGTTAATAATTATGACGAATATATGGATTTTAATTATACTTGCAATGATGAAAATGAATTTATCAAATATTTGACAGAAATTTTACGTTCTAAAAAAGTTACTGAAATTATTGAAGTGCTTTATTCAAAAAGTAAAAATTTTTAAGGTATATTAAATTAACATAATAAAACCTTATAACTATCAGAAGTTATAGGGCTTTTTATGTTTTCTAATTTTTTCCCAATACCAGCTATTATGGACTACACTTTTTATACTGAGGATGGCAGTTATCTTCATTTTGAATTACAAAAGACTTTTAGAAGAAAAGGATTCAACTACCTACTATATGGATGTATTCAAAAGAAAAAGCGAATATGATATAATGAAAGAAAAAACTAAGGCAGTGATAATATTGACAAATGAGAAAATAAAGTGGCATCCAGCCTTTGCAGCAGCAATGCAGTTGGAGTTAAAGGAGTATAAAGAACACTTAGAATTTTTAACAGAATATCAGTTAACAGATGAACCTTTAAGAATAGATATATTGGTTATAAAGAAACTAGATGATATAAAGATAAATAAATCTATAGGGCTAATATTTAGAAAATACAACATATTTGAGTATAAATCACCTACAGATTATATATCCATAGATGACTACTATAAAGTAAAAGCATATGCATATTTATATAAAGCATTATCAGAAGGGACAAATAAGATAAATATAAAAGAAATGACTATTACATTAACATCAAGTAAATACCCGAGGAAACTAATAGATTATTTAAAAAGAGAACAAGGAGCAATAATAGAGAAAATAGATAACGGTATATATGATATAAAGAATACAGATATAGAAACACAACTTATAGTAGCAAAAGAACTAAAGGATGAAGAAGCAAAGTATTTAAAATTGCTTCAGGCAGAGCATAATAACAAAGAATTGATAAAAAAATGGATAGCAGAGTATATAGGAAATATTAAAGATCCACTATATAGAATAATAATGAATGTGTTAACAGAAGCAAATCCAAATGAAATATTGGAGGTGTATAAAGATATGGGAATAGGAAAAATAAACAATGATAACAGGGAGTTTATATTAGAAGTTATAAAAAAATTAGAATTAGATAAGAAGCTTAAAGAAGAAGGAATAGATATTGGTGAAGATAGAAAAGCATTAAAAGTAGCAGAAAAAATGATAAAAAGAGGGGATAGCGTAGAGGATATAGTTGAAATAACGGAACTTCCAAAGGAAAAAGTATTAGAATTAAAAAATAGGCTTGGGTTTTAATAATTTCTAGGTTCGGAAAGGGAAATTGTCCTCACCCTATAAAATCTTATGAAAAACACCTAAAAAATTTTAAAGGCATACTATATTAACGTAATAAAACCTTATAACTCTTAGAAGTTATAGGGCTTTTTACGTGTCCTCATTTTTCCAAACTTCCTCCCCAATCCCACTTAAAAACACCCTTATTCCATGCTATAATATACTCATATGGGAAAAGGGGGATAATATGGATAATAACTTCGAATTTTTAAATAAAAGGTGGCCCATGTTGTCAAACCTGGGGAAATTATCAGAGAAAAACCTATACATAGATTCTAATACAGCCTTTATAAAAATGGGTATGTTTGGGGAGCTTATTGTAAACTATATGATGGCTTTTGAAAAAATAAATGATACTTCAATAAAGTATGAAAATACTCATGCTAACAGAATAAAGCTTTTAAAAAGAGAGGACTTACTGCCAAAGGAAATAGATGATATTTTGTTTTCTCTAAGGAAAAAAAGAAATGTGGCAGCTCATGATGCTTATGAATCCGTAGAAGAAGCTAAGGTTTTACTTGGGCTTACCTATAAACTAGGGGTATGGTTTATGCAGACCTATGGAGATTGGGATTTTCAACCACAACCTTTTGTACTTCCTAAGGAAGATGCTAACACTTCTGATATTGAAGAAATCTCAAAGCAGTATGATGATAAGATTAAGCTTTTAGAAGAAGAACTTAAAAAACTAAAGGAGTCTGAAAGTACGGAGGATATAAATAAAAGAAGAAAACAAGCTATAAGAGCGGTTAAAAATATAGCTTTTACAGAGGAAGAAACAAGACAGATTATAGATGTGCAGCTTAGAAATGCAGGTTGGGAAGCAGATAGCATAGCTTTAAAATATTCCAAGGGTGCTCTACCTGAAAAAGGAAAAAATAAAGCTATTGCAGAATGGCCCACATCATCAAGGGAAAAGAAACGTGGTAAGGTAGATTATGCTTTATTTATAGGAACTAAGTTAGTAGGTTTTATTGAAGCAAAAAAGAGCACTAAAGATGTTCTTGGTAATATGGTTGAAAGTAAGGTATATGCTAAAGGAGTAAAAGAAGAACATGGAGAGTATGTTACAAACTCCTGGGGAGATTATAAGGTACCTTTTTTATTCGTTTGTAACGGCAGAGAATATATAAAGGAGCTGAAGGATAGAAGTGGTGTTCATTTTTTAGACTGCAGGAAAAATACAAATCACCCTAAGGCTTTACAAGGTTGGTATTCTCCAGAAAAGCTTCAATCTATGCTGGAGGAAAACATTGAAGAAGCTAATGAACATTTGAATTGTTTAAGCTATGACTTCTTAAAAGATCCAGATGGGGTAGGACTTAGAGATTATCAGGTAGAAGCTATTAAAGCAGCTGAAAATGCTGTAATAGAAGGTAAAAGTTCAGCTCTGCTAACTATGGCTACAGGTACTGGTAAGACAAGAACTGTGCTGGGCTTAATATACAGGCTTTTAGTTACTAAAAGATTTAAAAGAATTTTGTTCTTAGTGGATAGAACAGCTTTAGGGGAGCAGGCACAGGAAACCTTTGAACAGGTGAAAATAGAAAATCTTATGCCTTTAAGTAAGATTTATAATATAAATGGACTTGAAGATAAGCTTATTGATAAAGAAACCAAAATTCATGTAGCTACAGTTCAAGCTATGGTTAAAAGAATTTTATACTCAGAAGAAAATATTCCTTCTGTTGGTGATTACGACTGTATTATTATAGATGAAGCTCACAGAGGATATATATTAGATAAGGAAATGAGTGATGATGAAATAGACTGGAGAGATAACAGAGATTTCATCAGTAAATATAAAAAGGTTATAGAATATTTTGATGCTTTTAAGATTGCATTAACAGCTACACCAGCATTACATACTACAGAAATATTTGGACAACCTGTTTATACCTACAGCTATAGAGATGCAGTTATTGATGGTTATTTAGTAGACCATGAACCGCCACATATAATAAAAACAGAACTTATGGAACAGGGTATTCATTATAAAAAGGGAGATAAAGTTCCTAAGTATAATACTGTTACTGGAGAATTGATAAATGGTGCAGAGTTAGAGGATGATATTGATTTTGAAATAGACCAATTTAATAAAAAAGTAATTTCAGAAAGCTATAATAGAAAAGTCCTTGAGGAAGTTGCAAAGTATATTAGTCCAGAGGATAATGGGAAAACTCTTATTTTTGCAGCTAATGATGCCCATGCAGATACCATTGTAAAGATACTTAAGGAGATTTACGATGAACTTCAAGGTGGAGTAGATGACGATGCTATATTAAAAATTACAGGTTCTATAAAAGATCCAGAGTTAGCTATAAAGAAGTTTAAAAATGAAACCTATCCAAGCATTGTGATAACAGTAGACCTTTTAACTACAGGTATTGATGTACCTAAAATAGACAAACTGGTATTTATGAGAAGAGTAAAGTCCAGAATACTTTATGAACAAATGCTGGGCAGAGCTACTAGATTATGCAGTGAAATAGATAAAACTCACTTTGAAATTTTTGACTGCGTTAACTTATATGAGGCTCTTTCACCTGTTACAAATATGAAGCCAGTGGTAGTGGATGCTAAGGAATCTTTTAAAATATTAAGTGAAAGACTTAAGAGAGCAGTCTCTGAGGAAGAAAAGAAAAATGAAATAGATAAAATCATTGCCAAGCTTCAGAGAAAGAAAAAGCTTATAAAAGATGATGAAAAAGCCGTGTTTAAAAGTTTTTGTAATGATAAAACTCCACAAGAATTTATTGAAGAATTAAAAACTTTAAATGTAGAGGATGCTTTAAATAAAATAGTAAAAAATAATGCTCTCATTGAATATTTAGATCAAAAGTCTTATAATGAACAAGTTATAGTAGTTTCAGATAAGGAAGATAAGCTTATATCTCATGAAAGAGGATATGGTAAAGGTAAAAAACCGGAAGATTATCTAAATGAATTTAAAAAGTACATTGAAGAAAATCGAAATAGGATTATAGCTTTAAATATAGTTTGCACAAGACCTAAGGATTTAACAAGAGATGATTTAAAAGGGTTAAGAGCTATTTTGGATAAAGAAGGCTTTAGTGAAGAGTATTTAAAGATAGCCTGGAAGGATTTAAGCAATGAAGAAATAGCAGCAGATATAATATCCTTTATAAGGCAGCAGGCTTTAGGCAGTGCATTAATTCCAATAGAGGAAAGAGTAAAGAAGGCTGTGGGCAGAATTAAAAAGGAATATTATTTGACTGCAGTTCAAACAAAGTGGCTGGAGAAGATAGAAAAGGCTATGCTTAAAGAGGTAATAATAGATAAAAAGGTATTTGATGTAGGTAATTTTAAAAGAGAGGGCGGCTTTAATAGATACGATAAAATATTTGATAATAAGCTGGAAGAAATCATAGATAAAATGAAAGAATATATGTTCAATGAAACGGCGTAATATAGGAGGAAATATAAGATGAATACTCAAGAAATAGTAAGTAAACTTTGGAATCTTTGTAATGTATTAAGGGATGATGGAATAACCTATCATCAATATGTTTCAGAGCTTACCTATATACTTTTCTTAAAAATGGCTAAGGAAACAGGAGCAGAAGATAAAATACCAGAAGACTATAGATGGGATGAGTTAGTAAAAAGAGATGGTATGGAATTAAGAAAGTTCTATAAAGATTTATTAACTCACTTAGGAGAAGAGGGCACTGGCAGAATAAGAGAAATTTATAACGGTTCAGCATCTAATATAGATGAACCTAAGAATTTAGAAAAAATAATTAAAAGTATAGATGATTTGGACTGGTATAGTGCAAAGGAAGAAGGTCTTGGAAACCTTTATGAAGGTTTGTTAGAAAAGAATGCATCAGAGAAAAAGTCAGGTGCAGGGCAGTACTTTACTCCAAGAGTACTGATAGATGTAATGGTGGAACTTATAGATCCTCAGCCAGGTGAAAAATGCAATGACCCAGCAGCAGGAACCTTTGGATTTATGATAGGAGCAGACCATTATATTAAAAATAAAACAAACAATTTAGATGATTTAGACTTAGATCTTCAAGAATTCCAAAGAACAGAAGCTTTTACAGGCTGTGAGCTGGTACATGATACTCATAGATTAGCTCTTATGAATGCCATGCTTCATGACATTGAAGGAAAAATAATATTAGGGGATACTTTATCAAATGCAGGAAAAGAGATGAAAGGCTATGATGTAGTGCTTTCCAATCCACCTTTTGGAACTAAAAAAGGAGGAGAACGTGCCACCCGTGATGACTTGACTTTTCCTAGCTCAAATAAACAGCTTAACTTTCTACAGCATATATATCGTTCACTTAATAATAATGGTAAAGCAAGAGCAGCAGTAGTGCTTCCAGATAACGTGCTATTTGCAGATGGTGATGGAGCCAATATTCGTACGGACTTAATGGATAAATGTAATTTACATACAATATTACGTTTGCCTACAGGTATATTTTATGCCCAAGGAGTTAAAACTAATGTGCTTTTCTTTACTCGTGGAACTTCAGAAAAGGATAATACAAAAGAAGTATGGATATATGACATGCGTACAAATATGCCTAGCTTTGGAAAGACAAATCCGTTGAAGAAAGAACATTTTGATGGATTTATAAAAGCTTATAAAGCAGAAGACAGAACAAAGGTAGAAGATGAACGTTTCTCAGTGTTTACAAGACAGCAGATAAAAGAGAAAAATGACAGCCTTGATTTAGGCTTAATTAGAGATGACAGTGTACTTGATTACGAAGATCTACAAAACCCAATTGAAAGCGGAGAAGAAATAGCAGCACAGCTAGAAGAAGCTATGGATTTAATTTTAAGTGTAGTGAAAGAGCTTAAAAGTTTAGGCGGTGACAAGTAATGGCAAAGGTGAAGAAGGAAAAGTTGCCACTGGAAGAATTATTGGAGCAAGCTATTGTTAAGGAAGAGGATAGACCTTATGAAGTGCCGGGGAATTGGGTGTGGACGAGGTTGGAGAACATCCTAGAAGTAGTAATGGGTCAATCACCTAGCGGCTCTGATACAACGGAGGATGCTAGATATACTCCTTTAATAGGCGGAGCAGCTGACATGGGGTTATTGTATCCAAATGCGAAAAGATATACAATGAAACCCACAAAGTTATCAAAGTTAGATGATGTTATTGTATCAATAAGGGCAACACTTGGTAGGCCAATATTTTCAGATGGAGAATATTGCTTAGGTCGTGGAGTATGTGCTATCCGTTCAAATGTAGTTGGAAGAAAACTAATTAGATATTTTTTCTTAAATTTTGAAAACTATTTATATGAAATATCAACTGGAACTACATTTGCACAGGTTAGTAAAAATGATATAGAAAATATGCCATTTCCATTGCCACCGATTATTGAACAACAACGCATTGTAGATGTTATTGAGTCACTATTTGAAAAACTAGATACAGCAAAGGAACTGGTACAAAATGCTTTAGACTCTTTTGAAAGCCGTAAGGCTGCTATTTTGCGCAAAGCTTTTAGTGGGAAATTGACAAAAAGGATAGATTCAGAGAGTATTGAGTGGATTTTCGACAGTATTATACATGTAAGAGATGAACTTGTAAAAAACAGAGTAATTCAAAGACCAAAAAAAATAGCTCCAATAGAAGAAGAGGATAGAAATAATTCATTTCCTCATGAATGGAAACTTTGTAAGCTCGGAGAAATTGCATTTGTAACCAAATTAGCTGGTTTTGAGTATACAAAGTATATTCATCTTCGAGAAGAAGGAGATATACCAGTAGTTCGTGCACAAAATGTTAGAAAAGGGTATCTTGATACTAAAAATTTATTATATATAGATGAAGAAGTATCAAAACAATTAAGTAGAAGTGCATTAAACAGGAAAAGTATATTAGTAACATTTATTGGAGCTGGTATTGGTGATGTGTGCTTATTTAACGAGCCACAAAGATTTCATTTGGCACCAAATGTTGCAAAAGTAGAAATATATAATGACAATGAGGAATATATATTACATGAATATGTCTTGTATTACTTGATTTCTCAGGCGGGACAAAAGCAGATTTTTAAATACCTAAAAGCTACCGCGCAACCTAGTTTGTCAATGGAGACAATTAGAAATATAGTAGTACCAATTCCTTCGTTATCAGAACAAAAAGAAATCGTCCGCATCCTAGAAAACCTCCTAGAAAACGAACAACGAGCAAAAGAGCTTTGCGACACTATAGAAAAAATAGATCTAATGAAAAAATCTATTCTTGCTAAAGCTTTCCGTGGAGAACTAGAGACTAATAATCCAGAGGAAGAAAGTGCAGTTGAGCTGTTAAAGGAAGTATTGAAGGAAAAAATAGTATAAAAAATGATGAAACCATCGATTGCTTATTAGTCGATGGTTATATTAATATATTTTTAAATAATTAAATACTAGTGAAAAAATTATAATTAAAGAGAGTTTTAAAATACAGATGTGATAAAAGGTATTTTAACCTATACAATTAAAAGTAAATCAAGTAGGTGATTCTGTGGCGAATAATTATTACAAATTTCATAAATTTTATCAACTCCTTCAAGCAGAAAGTGATGAAAATCATATGTTAACAATGAAGTATATTCTAGAAAAGTTGCAGCAAATTACAGGAGATAGGATTGATAGAAGAACAGTCTATGAATATATAGAAGTGCTAAATTCTTTGGGTTATGATATAAGTAACTTTAATGAAAATGGTAAAGGCTATTATATAAGAAGTAGAACTTTTGAAGAGCATGAAGTAAGAATACTTATGGATTGTGTATCTGCATGTAGGTCTGTGACTCATAAAAAGACTAAAGAATTAATAAGGAAGTTAGAGGGTCTGAATAGTCGATACATTACAGGCAATCTTAAAGATCAGCTTTATATTGATAATAGGTCAAAATCAATGAATCAACATATATTCTACAGTATTGATAGCATTAATAGGGCTATTCTAAATAATAAGAAAATAAGTTTTAACTATTGTCATTATGATATAAATAAAAAGCTTATTCCTAAAATGAAAAATGGAAATATAAAATTATATGTAGTAAACCCTGTTGCAATGATCTTAAAAAAGGATTCGTATTACCTTGTAGGATTTTCTGATAACCATAAAGAACCATCTCATTATAGGGTTGATAGAATGCAGAAGGTTGGAATAAAAGAAGAAAATAGAACACCTTTAAATGAGGTAGAAGAATTTAAGGAGGGTTTTGATCCGGCAGTTTATTCTAAGAAATGTATCAATATGTATTCTGGTAGAGACATGCCTGTATTAATTAGGTGTGATAAATCTTTATTGGATGCAGTAATTGATGAACTTGGAGAGGATGTCGAACTTAAAATAGAAGATGAAAAACACTTTATAGCAAGTTTTACATCTAAAGATTCAAATGGATTTATTAGGTGGATTATGCAATATGGTAGTGACATTCAAGTTATTGAACCAGTTACCTTAGTAGAAAAAATAAAAAGAGAGATAGAAAATATGAATTTACTATATAGATAACCTGTACAATTTTTTGTACAGGTTACTGTTGTATTTAAAACACATTTTTTTGTAAACTATACACAAGAAATAAATATAAACTTGAAAAAATGTATGTCATAGGATCTAAAAAAATAGTAAACTAAAATTTATAATTATTGTATTTACAAATATTGTCGAAGTAGTTGTTTTCATTTATCGATTTGTAATTAAATATACTGCTTAATTATGTACTGAAATATTTTAAACAGAATTCCTGGTTTGGGTGAAAAGTATTCTCTGTTAAAAAAACGATTATCATATAGAAAATGTCCAAAACTATTAACTACGATTATTTTTATTAATATAAAATAGAGGTAGTTAAATAAGAAGTTTGCTCATAAATAATAGCAAATAAAGGAGAAATGAATCATGAACTACTATTTAGATATGCTTAAGCAAACTGTAGATTTTATAGAAGAAAATTTAGAAAATGAGATTTCTGCTGAGCAGGTGAGACAGAAGACATATTATTCATACAAACAGCTAAATAGAATTTTTAAGAATTATTGTTCAGTTAATATAGGAGAGTATATATACAAGAGAAGATTATCAAAAGCTGCAAAGGAATTACTGAAAAATAACAATATTGCTGTTGTTGCAAATAAATTTCAGTATGAAACACCAGCATTTACAAATGCATTTAAAAATGCATTTGGGATTACACCTAGTGAATACATAAAGAATCCTAAACAAGTAAACCTCTTTCAGACTTTTGATGCTAATAAATATATTGAATTAGAAAAAGAAATTTACCAAACACTAGATAAACTTAAAGATTGCGGAATATGGGACTATAAGGAAAAGCATATAGATAAAATAGAAATAAGTAATATAAATTTCAAAGAACTTTATAAGATTTTTGCAAATAGTTTAAGAATCCCTCTTCCACTACAATTATTAGAACATATTTGTAATACTGCGAAAAATCAAGAGGAGTATGAAGATTTATTACTAGCAATTTTACCAATTATGTATATTGAATATGAAAGAAACAACTATGATATTACAAAAATGAGCTGGGAAATTAAACTTCCTGATGAAAGTGAGAGAATAGAGTTTTTATATGAACATATAAAAAGTTGCTGTGACTTAAAAAGGTGTGAAGTAGATGAAAACTATGTTGTTTGGTTTGGAGTAAGAAGAGATATTTTTGGATTAATGAAAAGTAAAAGTATTTATGAAGAAAAATACAGCTATGAAGTCAACAAAGATGAGATGGGGTGGTTATTAGAAGCATGTGAGAATTTAGACTTAGTGACCTCATACAGTTCGAAAAATAATAATCTTTTAGATGAGGAGAAGCTATATATCGAGTTTAAAGCTACAAAGCTTATTAAATTTATTAATGAGATGGGAGATAAAATCATAATTCCCAGAATACATATGGATAAATTAAACAATGTAGATTCAAAAGCAATATTGCTTTTAATGAATAAACAAAGACTTGAATGCCTAGAAAAAGAAATATCAGAAACATCTTTTGAGGTAGATGAATTAATTATTAAAATGTTTCTAATCAAAAAATATTATGGACTAGATAACCCTGTTAATGATAGAGACAATTATATATATGAAGTTGACAAAAATATTTATATGATACTTCAAGCTCTTTGTGAAATTGAGGAGGTTACTTCAGAAACAATAGGTTTAAGTTATAGGATATTAAGACAGGAAGATGAGATAAAATTTTATTTAAATGATGTATTTATTAATTTTATTCAGGAATATGAATTTGAAGAATTTATAAATTCTCAATGATAACTCAAATATTATATGGTAGGTGTTACAATGAGTTACTATCCAAATTATAAAAGAACTTTTAAGTTTGCGGTTCCGTTTTCAGCTTCTTTTACAAAATTTAAGCAATTTGGTGAGTGCGAAAGAAAGTACGCATTAAGTACCTATGGTTCATGGGATGCAGGTGCTGCTGCATTGGGAATAAACATTGATGATCAGATTGAAATAAAGAGATTAAAAAAAATAGATACCTTAGATATAGTCTTAGGCACTGCTGTTCACGAGGTTATGGCTTACACCGCAAGGAAGAAGAAGGAAGGTACTTTAGATATAGATAAATGTACAGAAGAAAACATTGCAATTGGAATAAAAAATAAATATGAGAATATGAAAAATAAAGCTATTAAAGCAACTGAAGATGCACTAAAAGGAATGGTGCCAGGTAGTGATGAAAAGATACTTAATGAACTTTATTTTGATAATGAAGATGCTAAGATTCAGCAAAAACATTTTCAAGAGAAACAGATTAAAATCATGAACAAACTAAATCAAATAGTAAAAGGAATTTATAACAGCGATATATACAATGAATTACTTAGCCATGATACGGAGATAAAACTAATAGAAGTAAGTAAGTTTCCTAATATTAAACTTTTTGACACTATTATTTATGCAAATATAGATTTAGCTTATGAATTTAAGTATAGCAAAAATGAAATAATAGTTGATTGGAAAACAGGAACTCCTGATTATAAAAATGAACGTAGTCAGCTTGTGTTATATGCATTATTCTTAGCAGAAAAATTTTATAATGGAGATTATTCAAAAGTATCAAATGTATTTTATATAAATGAATATTTAGCTTCAGGAAAAAGATATACTCACATTGTTTCAGAAAAAGACATTATTGAGTTTAAGGAAACTTTGAAATATAACATAGATATTTTAAGGAGTAAATTAAAAGATCCAGACAAAAATATACCCTTTAATATAATTGAGTTCAGGAAAGCAGAGAAGGACTCCATTTGTAAATGCTGTGAAATGAGAAATGTATGTGGAAGGATGGGTGAGTAAAAGATGGAAGAAAAAAATGATTATTTAACAGAAGAGCAGGGGATGAAACATATACAATATTATTGTTATAGTTTAGTTAAGATGATGGAAGATAATCTGTACTTCGGAATGATGACTGACTGGACAAAAGCTTCTGTACTTCTAAATATGTACTCAATTAAAACCAAGGCAGAAAAGAGTTTTCCAATGACAATGGATGAACAAACTAATATCTTACGATATTCAATAAATACTTGGGGCATAGGACATTTTAGTGACATTGAAGGAATAGATATGCCATTAATTATAGATAGTTCTGAAGATATTATTTTAAGCGATTTGGCCATTACCTTAGCAAGACAATATAATAGAAATGCTGGAGCAGAGGATTTAGAAAAAATTAAGAAGCTCTGTAGGGATGGATATCTTAAATTAGCTTTATATGCTAGGTGCAGAGAATTATTAATTAGGAATCCATTAGTAACAGAAAAAGATTTTATGTATATAGAGGATGAGTTACAAAGTTTTATAGATAAACAAGGGGAGTTGGTAATTAGCCAAACATTTGGCGGTTTAAGTATTATAGATGTTATTGAAAATCATTATGAAGAAATTTCTATTGATCCAAGTAGCAAGGAGAGTATTTATTTATGTCCTTACTGTGGTTATCCCTTATCATATAAGAATAAACGAAATTCTATCGGTAAATATGAAAAACATTATTATTGCATATCATCAGCATGTCTTAACAGAAAATCCATAAATAATAAAAAAGAAAAAATACATAATAAAAATCAACGTCTTTTTAAACTAAAGAAAGATATTATGTATTCCGTAGTAATTCCAGGAATAATAGAGGTTAATTTATATGACTATTTAGAAGAAATAAAAGATAAGATTAATGCAGAAATTGAACTATATCCAGGTGCAGATAAAGCAGATGTACTAATAAAATTTAAGCATGGAGAAGTATGGGCAATAGATGCAAAGGATTGGATTAACCCTAATGAACTAGCAAATAATCTGAATTTTAAAGGATTTATGAAAAATCTATACAACTCAGCAAATTATAAAATTACTACAGGTTTTTTAATTTTGCCTGAAGACGTAAAAGATAACTATATTAACGTGTTAAAGGCAAAATGGAAAGATGCGTATAAATATAATATTTTAAAGATAAACGAATTTATAAAACAATTAAAGGAGATGTGTTAGTATTGAGAATACCCTTTAATAAGCATTTTAATAAAATTTTTAATAAGCTAAGGGCTGATATTACAAGGTTAGCTGGTGTAGATATTAAGTCAAAATATATAGAAATTGATACTAGAACATATAAAGTAGGGAGAGTAGTTTCAAATATTTGTAGTGCTGAAATAGTATTTAGTTTTATTTACAGTAGCAAAAAGAAAGAAATACAGATAGATGATATTTTTCAACTATTCAGAGTTACAGCAAATTCTGATGTTCCATATTTTGATGATTATGACAAGAAAATGGTTACCATATTGCAGAATACACTATATCATTGGAGTTATAAGAATTCATTAGAACAAGTTTTTGCAGAATATGAAAAGTACCCTAATGAGTGGAAGATACTTAATGTTAACAGGTTAAATGGAAAGTTAAACAGTATATCTATAAAAACTGATGTGAGTTCTTTAGATAGATTTAAGGAGTATATTTCTGAATTGGAAAGACCCCTTGCTCACGAAAACAGAATAGGTCTTATAGATGAAAAGGAATTTAAAAATAGTGATTTAAAACATATTTATTATAAAGATTCTAATGGCAAAAATGAAGTTCATATAGAACTAGAGGATAATTTGATTGCTTATTGTAAAGATAAATATAGATTTCAGCTTATAGATACGGAAGCAAAACAAAATGAGGGCATAAATATTAATAAAGATGATTTGATAGCCTGGGCCTGTGAAATGGATGAAAAGGATAAAGTATTTAAGCTTAAAAATAATTGGGAAGGTAGAATAAAAGATCTTGTATTTTCAATACCTTCAGATAAAGGACTAATAGATAATAAGAATTTATATATAGATGGAATCCTTCACACTGTAGGTGCACTTTCTGTTGGAAAATCAACTTTCACTAATATATGTACTTATGGGATTACAAAACATAAGGGAAAGATAGTCACTATTTTTTTAAATACAGTTTCTGATGTTTTTAAGTCTATTGACTATTTTAACATGCTTCAAGTAAAAGCAGTACCTTTTTTAAGCATTAATCAAATACATGAACATGCAAATCAATATATAACTACATTAAAAACACAACATGAAATCTTTAAAAATAGAAAATCCTTTAGATATATTAATGATAGCTGTATGTTACTAAATACAAAATTAGATTCTGAGAAGGAATTAGCTGAAGAATGGCCGCCTTGTAATGGACTTTATATTAAAGAAGAAAATAGCAGAGGAAATATCATAGATAAAAAAATAGTGTGTCCATTTATCAGTATTTGCCCAAAGTATAATAATATAAGGGATCTAAATGAGGCTCAGGTGATTGTTACTACTATTAATAGTGCGGTACAAGCTTACTTACCTTTTCCTTATACAGATAAACACATGACCATATTGGAATATATTATGCGTAAAAGTAACCTTGTCTTTATTGATGAATCAGACCAAGTACAAGCAAACTTAGATGCAATGTTTTGTAAGGAGTTAATGCTCTATGGAGACAAAAATATATTTTATCGTGAAACAAAAAATAGAGTCATGGAGTATCAAGAGCAGGGAGATGTACCAGATGATGAAAACATAATTCAATTTATTAGAGGTACCACTAACGTTGAGTACTTTACTACTAATGTAGCAAATTTTATTACTACTACGGTTCAAGTAGATAAATTGTTTAAAAGGAATATTTTTGATGAAATCGTAAAATCGCAATTGCTTTGGAGAGATATGTTTGATGAAGCTATAAATGTTAACAACAATATAAAGAAAACCTTTGATAAAAATACAGAATTAAGTAGTTTATACAATAAGGCAAGAAAAGCATTTATTAATACATTTACTAGATTTCAGAGGGATTTATTAAATGGAGAATCAGCTAGAGATAAAAATAATGTTGTGGAGGACCTAAGAATTATTGCCGCTAATTTAGCTGACGAATCTAAACTAATTTTAGATTTACAGCATTTATCAAATTTTAAATTAAATGAATTGCTATTATGGGAAGATGAAGAAAAGTTAAATAGAGAGGATTTTAAAGAATTAGATGGCTTATATAGTAATTGGGAGAAACCTTTAAACCAGATAGTAAGCCGTTCTATGGAAAAGCTAAAATTTATAATTGATCTTTATATGTTGGAACATAAATTAAAGCATGTTCTTGAAAAATGGGATTTAGTTAAAAAAATTGATTCTAGTATAATAGACGGTAAAAATGGTAGTCCAGGAGGTTTAAGAAAGGAATTTGCAGGTTTAGTTCCAGTGATCCCTATTGATATGAATTATGGTTTTATCATAAAAAAGGATAACGGTAAGATAAAAATTAGCTATAAGAACATTGAAGGAGTAGGTAGATGGATATTATTAAATTTTGATAAGCTCTACAGTGATCTTGATGATATAAAAACAAATTGTATATTATTATCTGGTACTTCTAATATGAAAACTTCGCCAAAATATAATATTAATTTACCTATAGGATGTTTGCTAAGAAAACCACAAGTAAAAAAGACAAAACTATTTATGTATTACCCTGCTTCAATAGCAGTGAAGGTTTCTGGAACTAAATATATACAAAAAAGAGAAGCCTTAAAAAATGTAGCTAATAAGCTTTTTGATGAGTCTCTAAGTATTGATGGAAAAGCATATTTAGAAGGAGTATATGATAGGTTAACAGAAGGAAGAAAACGTGTATTGTTCTCGTTAGGATCATATGATGACTGCAGAATTTTTACAGAGGAACTTAGTGAAAACATGAAGGATGCGTTTACTTTAGTTAAAAACGGTAATTTAAATTTTAACTCTAAAAATGAGATTGAAAGAAGTAAGATTGAAGATATTGCTAAATATAATATAAAAGCTATGGCTATACCGCTTGGAATAGGCAGAGGATATAACATAAACACTGAAATTTTAGATTATATAAATGAATTAAAAGGAGAAGAGGCTACAAAGTCTGTTGCAGCAATTGAAGCAGCCTTCTTTATAAAAAGGCCTTATTATATTCCTAATGATATTAGTACTATGGTTTCTTGGTTTAATAATGCATATGTAAATGAGATATACGCTTATACAAATAGAGAATATGAAGATATCAAAGAGTTTCATCATTATTTGCTTTCATCACTTTATAAGGCGGAAAGTGAATTTGAAAATATGTTTGGATATTCATCCTTATCTGATTATGCTAGAAACAATTTATTGGGAGACACCATAGTTGATGTTTTTCAATTAGCTTGCAGATTGATAAGGGGTAATGTTAACGCTGAAGTTCATTTTATGGATTCAAGTTTTGCGCCTGGTACGGCAGCTAATGATGAAGGAGATACTGTAAAGACAAGTATGCTTATAGGTTGGAGAGAAATGATTAAAAATATGATCTATAAAGCGACTAGCATTTCAGAAGGTCAGATAGCAGAAGAGTTATATTATATGCTTTTGGAAGGATTTGAGATGTTAAATTTAAAGGAAAGAGGTTAGTTTATAATGCCAAAATCTAAGAATAAAGAAAATTATGTTGGAAACATGTTTAGTGCTATTCCATTAAAAATAGAGGAAGATTCATTAATTATAAGAGATATATATGTAGTGTATGTATCAGAAGAACTATGCAAGTGTCTGAGTTTTACAATGAAAAACGTAATAAATGGTTTAAGTAAATTAAAGGATGGAAAAGCATTTTCACCCTATAAGTTTAGCATGGCTATTCAAAATTTAAATTATGAGGTAGTAGCAGCACAAAATAATTTTTTAAGTAATAATGGTGAATGGATATATCTATTGGAGGAGCCAGATATAGAACTTTTAAGGTTTCAGTTTAGAAAGTGGTGCAGATATAACTTAGACGATAGCCAAATTGAATACATAAATCATTGTATTGATGAGATTAATATTGAAAAAAGAGATATAGTTATACCTCCAAATCCTCATAATAATTTGAATGAAAAAGAAAAGTTTTATCTATATAAGCTTTACCCTCAATATTTGACACATATATTAAGTGGAAAATTAAAAGTAAATGTGCAATCTGTAAAGGAGAATAAAGTATCAAAACATAACTTCTATAAACTACAAAACAAAGAACAAAACCCAACAATGATTGCGCTACCTATTAAACATCAAGGAGATGAAGGTTATTGGACCTATAGTCTGGATATATTTATAAAAAATATAGCAGAAATAAACTATCCATTTATTTTTCTGAATTTAAGAGTTAACCGCTTTTTTAGTTACATTCCTAATGGGGTAAAAAAAGAGCTAAATGGAATTGCTTACAACAAATGCAATGATGGCTATGAGGCTATAAAGATGCCTTTAGTGTATTATGAGAAAGAAGAACTTTGGAAGTGGAAATATGACCTATCAGTTGGATTTAAATCTAAATGGTTAAATTCCATCAATAGTATGTCAGAGCAACTATCAGGTGAAGAAAAACAGCAAGAACTGAGTAATGATATTGGCATTGGTTTTATTTATGGAAGCCACATTAGAAAAAAACATAAGATTACACCAAGGTCTAGTGAATATGATGAACAAGCTGTATTTAATAAAGTTCTTGATTTACTAAAGAGTGAAGAAACTAAAACCAATGTAAAGTATGAAGATTTTATGAAACTAGAAAATATATATGCTACCTTAGATAAAGGTGTGAATAAGGACAAAAAGTTTAGGCTTTCGCAGTTGCCAGATTTCATGGAAATAGATGTTATATATTCTACAGAAGCATGGATTAATTATTTAAAAGACGGATTTATTGAGCTTTTTCAGTCAGAAATATTTGCTGATCCACATGGTTTTGCTAAAGCTAATGATATTAGTTTTAACGATAAAAATCAGGAGTTTACTATAAAATATAAAGAAAATAAAGAAGAGAAAAACAAAAAAATTCGTTTAAATCTTATAAGAATAAATCAAGAGGAAAGATCAAAATTTTTATTTAAATACAATAAAGGCGAGCTGAGTTCATTTAAAGGGTTTATAAATGTATATATTGAGAAAAGTGAAAAGATTAAGGGAGTTCTATTTGAGTTAGAGTATGCAATAGAAACAGCCAAGGGTATTAGAAAGGTATTTGATAATAATCATGTTGATCCAAAATCCATAATTAGAAACTTATTAGCTCAAAATAACTATGTTTCACAATTTATAACTTATCAACAAAATCCGTATTATGAAAGTATTGAAGAGAAAGGGATTAAGAAAAAGTATAAGGATGAACTCATTAAATATATGAATGGAATAAAAGACTTATTTAGACAACTTGGTATCATTGGTAAAAGTGTATTTAAAGAAGATAATAAAGATAACCCGATTCTAGTAGGTTTATGGTTTATGTCTAAATATAAATCTACTTTTGAATTTGGAAATAAGGACAGGTTGCTACCTCAAAAGTTAACATTACCTATACTTACAGCAGTTATAGATAACAAAGTAAAAATAGCACTTTTCTCTGGAGAGGTTTTCGCTAATCATAGAAGAATAGGTAAGAGTTTTAATGTTCAATGGGTGGATTACTCAGAAGGTATTATAAGTATATCAAAAAACTCAAAGATATTTGATGAGTTAAATGACTCCTATGCAAAAAAGCTAAAGAAGCAGTTCATAAATAATGCATTAGCTTCAATCTATGGCTCTTATCCTCAAAAACAAATTATTCTTTATACCAATGCTCAAAATTCTAGACAGTATATTAGTGGATTAACAAATGACAATATATCTGATGAAGATTTAGATCTTGACTTGGAAGATGTCAAAGGAGAGTTTTGGGAGAATACCGTTTTAATTCGTTTAGTTACTGAAGAGCAAAATGAAACTCCAGGATGGATACATATAGATAAGGATGGGTTGCCACTATATAAACTTTTATGCCAAGGTGCATTTAAAGTAACTGATAGAATATATTATCTTATAAATGCAAAAGGGGATAACCATTCTTATAGTGCTGATGCTAAAGAATTTGATATTAATAACACTGGACTTAGGATGTCTGTATTGGAAGTTGGAGTTTTTAGAACAAAAACTGAAGATGTCAAGAAGTATGTTAGCTTAACTGAGATACTACGTTCAAGGTCAATGGCTGTAAACTTTGCAACTCCTATAAGGTTACCTCTCCCAATACATTTAGCAGCTTCGGCTTATGAGTATGTGAAGGCCTATTATGATGAATATTTTATTTGCAAGTGGTTGGATAGAAAAAAGGAAGAACAATAAGATGGTTTTCACAATTTATTAGGAATATAAATGTGTAAATATACTTATTATGAAAAGTTTTATAGGAACGGAGATTTTATTATGTACGATTTTATTAACAGAATAGATTTGCAAAAGATAAAAAGTAATGATGAAATAAAAAATAAAAATCTTGAAGAATACGTTAATAGATATTTGTTTAATTTGTATGGGCGAGTTTTAAAATTATGCTATCAACATAATAAAATGTTTGATGTAACTAGGATTCAACAAGAATATTTTGGAGCCAATTTAATAGTACCTATAGTTGATTCTTCAGATAAAATTAATGAATTAGAAAAAAATGTACTAAGTAAGTTACCAATTGAAGGAAACTGTGAACTAAATAGAAAAGAAGACAAAATTGCCGTAATAAATTTTATGTTACAAGAATATAAGCACATGCTGAAGAAAGAGTTGGTACAATGTAACAAAGAAGATTTGTTTATTATATTTTATATGATATCAAGTATGTTAAGCTATATTTCTATGAATAGTGCTTATCTTTTTAAATATAAAGCAACTGACGCTGAAAAAAAAGATATAAATATTTCAAATTTAATAGTTGATAGTATTGGATTGATATATCATGAGGCTGAGTTAGAGATAGGTAATATGCTTGGTGCAGAAAAAAAGAGTTGTGAATATCTTGTTAGTTTTATTTTGAATGAATATGTAGATGATTTTGAGCATAAAGGAAATAAACTGAATATTGATAACATTTTTTTGATTACAAATAAAATCGTCGAGACCTTAGCAATAAAGAAAAGCTTAAGTAATCTATATCATTATGGTACTAAGTTAAATATAGAGGAAAATAATTTACGGGTAAGTGATGATTTTAATGATAAGTTAAAATTGTATTTTGACAATGTCTATACGTCAAATATTGATATAAGTAGTCCAGAAGTAGATGCAATACTTATGGAGTTTGAGAGAAAAGAAGGATATTCTATTAAAATATTAGAAGATTATGTTAATAAATTACATGATAAAAATTTAATAATAGAATGTGCAGGGAATATTGTTGAGAATAAGTTTCTATACCATGATATATGTAAATCTACTGGTGCTAGTATAGAAAGCACATATAGAGTAGTTCAGGCGATTTCTTTAAGAAAGTCTGAAGAACATATGGATCACAATATTTTTTCAACTGATAATAGAATCTTCAGAACACCAATTGTAAAAATTGGAAACCATTTTCTTCTTTCTCATAATTTATTAGTTGAAGCTGCTCATTATCTTAGATACAGGATTTTAAAGAGCGAGCTTTCTAAAGATGCTGGAGTGAAAGATAAGATAGAAAAATTGTATGATGAAAAAGAGCTTAATGATTTACTATTATTGATTAAAAAATATGGTATCACCGGCGATATTAATTTCAAATTTGAGGATTTCAGTGAGCTTAAGACTCTATTTAAAGGAGGTGGCATAACTAAGGAGATAGATTTCTATTTCATTTTTAATAAAACTCTATATATTATGGAATATAAAAATCAAGATATAGATAGAAATGTTTATGATGTTTGTAAGACATATAGTAGAAATGAAGGATATTTAAAAAAACATTTGAGAATGGTGGACATTGTAAAGAAAAATAAATCTTTGATGGAAGATTTTCTAGGTAAAAAATTTGATAATTTAAAATCATTTTTGGTTTTTAAGTACAGGAATTCTTTTCCTGACTTTTATAAAGGAAATGATGTATTTTGTTGTAGTTATAAAGAGTTTTATGATCGGTGCAAAGAGTTAATGGAATCTCATAAATATAATATATAGTTTTAGTAAAACTTATAAATAATTGTAATGTGTATTACTTGGATTGTGAATATATTGGTATTGTTAATTCTTGCTAAAGCTTTTCGTGGAGAATTGGGGACTAACAATCCGGAGGAAGAAAGTGCTGTGGAGCTTTTGAAGGAAGTATTGAAAGAGAAAATACAAAATTAAATAATGTATATAAAAAATAGTTTATTTTAAAAAAGGTTGATAAAATACAAACTAAGAAATACTTAGTGCTGCTAACACTAAGTATCCTTAGAACATTTATTTAGTTTTAGGGCTATTGGATAAAATTAATAAGAAATTAATTTAAGGAAAAAGTGCTAATCGTGTGAGGATGGGGCACTTTTTTCTTTGCTTTTAACTTCTATATAAGTAAGTCTAGAATTTAAGAACTGTTTTATTGAATTTATAATAAGAACAAATGTTTGTATAGGATCTGAAAATTATACCAATACTATAGTTAAGTAAAATTTGGTATAATTAAAGGAGATTTATTATGGATTATCAAAAAATTGAGGATTCAGTTTTAAAAAGTGCTATGGATTTTTTTAGACAAAGTGCAGTTAATTTTTTTGGTATAAATACTAAAATAACTGCACCAGCAGAAACTGAATTAAAAGACATAAAAATAAATACAAATATTATGGACTACACTTTTTATACTGAGGATGGCAGTTATCTTCATTTCGAATTTCAAACTACAAATAAAGATGAGGACATAAGAAGATTCTTGCTGTATGACGCATCTTTATATTGTAAAAGTAATAGAAAAATAAGAACTATAGTTGTATATTCAGCAGATATAGAAAATGCTAAAACTTATGTAGATGCAGGGAACATAAAATATAGCACCGAAGCATTTTATATGAGTAGTATAAATGGGGATGAAAAATATGACGTTCTTAAGGGCAAAATTGAAAATAATGAAGAACTTACTGATGAGGAAATATTAAGTCTTACATTTATACCATTAATGAAAGGAAAATTAACTAGAGCAGAAAGAACCTTAAAGAGTATACAATTAGCGGATAAGATAGAAACAGGTGAAAAAAAGATAAAGTGTCTTACAATGCTATATGCACTTCTAGAGAAATTTGGAGATGAAGAAAGTAAGAAAAAATTCAAGGAGGTCTTTAACATGACTGAGATAGGTAAAATGATATTGGAAGATGGAATTGCAAAAGGGATGGAAAAAGGAATGGAAAAAGGGATTGTAAAAGGAAGAGCTGAAGGAAAAGTAGAGCTTTTGCTGAAGCAATTAACTAAAAAATTCAAAAAGATACCGGAAGAATATAAAAAAAGAATAAAAGAATTGTCAGATGAAACACTTGAAATAATAGGATTAGAGATATTTGATATGGAAGATATTAAAGAGTTGGAGAAATATTTTTAAATGAGGTTAATGTATGTAGATAATTTTAGTGAAAAATCATCTTCTTGGAGTAATGGCGGAGTTGCTTTCTTAGATCTGCATCCAAACCATAAATGTCAAACCCTTGGTAAAATGTATTTGATAACGAAAGAGTAATTTAATAATATTCAGAAGTAGGAAAGTTTCTGAGCTATAAAATAAGCTGAAGGAAAGTCTTCAGCTTATTTTATAGCTCATTTCTATATAAACTTAAAAAACATTCCACATTAATGTGGATATTTATATTAGTGATTTCTAAAATTATTTTAACCTCTCATATATTGGTTTTAAAATCAAAAATACAAACATATTTTAAATTAGTTATTATTTTTAAATTAAAGTATTTTTGATGAAAGGTATAAATCAGTATGAAGAATATTAATATACAAAGGCTTTTTAAAAGTAAGAATACAGGAAACATTATTATTCTAATAGCTTCAAGTTTACTATTATATTTACTTATCTCAATATACTTTACTAATCATTTCTTTTTTAATACAGTGATAAACGGAGTAAATGTCTCATTAAAAGCATATGATGATGCAGATGATATAATTAAAAATTATGTTAAAGATTATAAGCTGCAGTTAGTAGAGAGAAGCGGAGAAGCGGAGAAGTAGAAGAAATAATAGGACAAGATATAGGAATGCAATACAATGAAAAAAATAGTATTTCTAAAATTTATCATAGGAGAAATCCATTCAAATGGATTATTTCATTAAGGCTATCCATTCATGAATTTTGAAGCAGAATAGAACTGAGATGTTTGTACTCGTAAATATAAACACCCCAGTTCTATCTAAAAGTATGGTTTGCTATATTTCAATAGGCTAAATTAGAATATCAGGAAATCCTTAAAAAAACAAAATTATATAATTTTTTTATAATCATAATCATTTGCTGAAAATTTACTGCTTTTTATTTCTAAAATCTTAAGATATAAGATGTTGATTATTGGAATAAGATACAAATAACAAGCATAAGGTATAAATCCTGTACTACTCACTCCCATCGTCATAGTAGGAACAAAAGCTGCTATGTTCCAAGGAATAAGTGCAGCTAATACCACTCCTGTATTTTCCAAGTCTATAGCTAGTTGAAATCTATGAATATTCTTGTCTTCATAGCTCTTATTCATAAGATTATGTGTTAAAACAGTGGAAATAGACTGATTGCACCCAAATGCTGCAGTGACAATGCTAATAATAGTTGTATAAATGAATAGCATGTATCGAGTTTTGGCCCTCATCAAAATATCTTCAATGTTTTTCAGCATATTTGTTCCATTAAATATACCAGATAAGGCACAAGATATAAAAACAACCAAAGATGCTTTCCACATAGAGATAACTCCACCACCTTTAAGGATGTTTTGTAAAGGACTAGGTGAGTCTAACTGAAAGCCCAAAACTATAAATCTTAAAACCTCCATTGGCTTATAGTGTTGAAATATTACAGCAATAACGGAAGCTGCTGCAATGCTAACAAGCATAGATAATTTAACATCTATTTTAAACAAAGAAAAAATTAAAATTATTATTGCCGGTAATAGAATAATCCAGTTGATTTTAAAGATAGTTGTTATTTCAGTATCCATCTTATTTTGTATAAAGTTTATTGGCTCTTGCAGCGAAAAAATTAAGTAAATAATTATTGATAAAATAAATGGAATTACTGATGTTTTAAACATATTCTGTATATTTGTATAAAGATTTGTTTTGGTTAAATTTGCAACTAAATTTGCACTAGAAGACATTGGAGAACATCTATCACCAAAATAGGCACCTGCAATTATGGCACCTGCAGCAATATTTATATTTATGTTTCCACTTTTAGCCATTAAAATTAATGCTATACCTACAGTACTTACTGTTCCTAAAGATGTACCTAGGAGAAAAGATACAACACAACTTAATATGAATGTATAAAGAATAAAAAAGTTTGGGTTCATATATTTTATTCCATAATATATTATTGCTGGAACTGTTCCTGAGGCCATCCATATACCAGTGATTACTCCAATTAAAAGAAATATTTCTAAAACTACAAAGGCTTTTTTTCCCCCATTAAAGGACATTTTAATTACATCACTTAATGTGAATCCTCTTCTCAATGAAATGCATGTAAAAATAAAAAAACCAAGTAACAAAGGATATCCTACAAATATTCCCTTATAAATAGAAAAAATTAATGCACAAAATGTAACAAACATGCTGATAACTATATCCATAATAAATTCTCCTTCATTAAAAGTTTTTTTGATTTTGTTAAAACGCAATTTGATGGTTAAAAATACTACAAATATGTTTAGTTTTATGTTAACATGTATGGTGATATCATACAAACGGATGGTTCACATAAATACAATCGGATATACCGATACGTGTAGAATGGAGTATTGTCATGGAATTCAAACACTTAAAATCTTTTGTGGTAGTTGCTGAAACTCTTAGTTTTAGCAGGACAGCGGAAATTCTAAATTTTGCTCAGTCCAGCATATCAGATCAAATTCGATTTCTAGAAAATGAATTAGGTTGTAAGCTATTTGAACGCTTAGGTAAGAATATCTATTTAACTAAGGAAGGAAATAAATTGTTATCCTATGTGTTGATTTCCACTTTGTTTTATCCTACTTTTTTCAAGTTATTTTATCCGGCTAAATTTTAAATTTACACTTTAGGT
>NZ_JABAIW010000059.1:0-26245 GCF_014231265.1 Clostridium sp. DJ247
ACTCCCAGTTAAGCAGAGAGCCAAAATCTGTGATTTTGTGCGAATCGGTTAAGCAGACATACAAAATCTGTGATTTTAATATGGTCGCTTACTCTGTGAGCACTCCTCTGAAGAGGAGTTTCCTATAAATACTGTAGTATTAGAGCGGATAGTCATCAAATAAAATTTTAATAGAAAGTTATCATATTACGCAATAAATTTAATATTATATAATAAAATTTAAATTATCACCATGTTAAAATTTACCATTAAAATAATTTTTGTGGGGGGATAAATAATGGCAATTATACAAAGTGTTGAGGATGCAGCTAAAAAGATTAAAGCTGGCTCCAGTGTCATGATTGGTGGCTTCTTTGGTGTAGGTACACCTCTAAGGATAATTGATGAACTAGTAAAAAATGATGTACAAGACTTAACTATTATAAGTGTAGTAGGTGACAATCCTGTTGGAAATTTTGATGTTGGTAAACTTACAGCTAATAAACAGGTTAAAAAATTTATAGGAGCACATATAGGAACTGATCCCTATCTTGTACAACAATATATTAATAATGAAGTTGAAGTAGAGTTTAATCCAATGGGAACCTGGATTGAAAGAATAAGAGCCGCTGGAGCTGGTTTAGGTGGAGTACTAACCCCTACAGGTTTAGGAACTGAAATGGAAAATGGACGTGAGAAAGTTATAGTAGATGGAAAAGAATTCTTATTATATTCACCTTTAAAAGCAAATATAGCAATTATAAAAGCACACAAAGCAGATAAACTTGGCAATCTTCAATATAAGGGAGTATCCTTAAATTCAAATCCCGTAATGGCAACTGCTGCTGATTTAGTTATAGCTGAGGTTGATGAGATAGTTGAAACTGGTGAACTTTCTTATAATGAAATAGGTACACCCGGAATTTTTGTAGATATTATAGTTCAAGGTTATACCTCAGAACATAGAAAAGAGATATTTGAAGATTTATGGATAAGAAGTAAAAAATTAAAGTAAGGGGAGTATTGAATATGAATGTAAGAGAGATTATAGCTCAAAGAATTGCAAAAGAATTTAAAGATGGTATGGTTATAAATTTAGGTTTTGGGATACCTACTGCATCAGCTAACTATATACCTAAAGGAGTTAACGTAATTTTACAAACTGAAAATGGTGGTTTACTATTTGGACCTAGACCTAAACTTGGAGAATCCGATCCGGATCTAGCTAATGCAGGTGGAGAACCTATTACTATGCTTGCTGGTTCATCTGCATTTGACTTATCCTTATCTTTTTCTATTATTAGAGGAGGACATGTAGATGCTACTGTATTGGGGGCTTTTGAAGTAGATCAGGAAGGAAATATAGCCAATTGGAAAATACCTGGTAAGTTTGTTCCAGGCATGGGCGGCGGAATGGATCTCTTAGTTGGTGCAAAGAAGATAATTGTGGCAATGACACATACTGATAAAGCGGGAAATCCTAAGATTCTGAAAAAGTGTACTTTACCTCTTACAGCAGCAGCTGCTGTAAATCTAATAATAACTGAAAAAGCAGTTATAGATGTTACAAAGGATGGACTAGTGCTAAAAGAGCTTGCACCTGGAGTAAGTGTAGAGGATATAGTAAAATGTACAGAAGCTGAATTGATTATTCCTGAAAAAATCCATTTAATGTACTAAAGAATATCTTAAATGTAGTATACTTGCAATGCTAAGTTTGTACTTAACTCTAAACATTCCTCATTGTAATTTATCCGATGACTACCCGCTCTAATACTCCCATCTTTAAGGGAAATAAATAAAACCGTGTCGGTTTTTCCGATACGGTTTTATTTTTGCTGTTATATATATATTTAGATTCAGATTGAAATATTTTAACCTTTTAAAGATTTTCTATTTTTATATAAAATGATACCTCTATATTTTAAATTTCTCAATATTTTTTTCAAGCTCTTCTATAAGCTTGTTGAGATTATTGGTGTGATTTGCAATTTCAACTGAACCTGCCATTTGCTCTTCAGCTGCTGCTGACACCGATTCACTCATAGCAGTAGTTTCTTGTGATTCCGCTGCTATATTTTCAATCATTCCCATCAATTCATTTTTCTTACTTATCATTATACTGTTATAATTTTTAACTTCATTGGATTTCTCCAGTAAAGATTCAATGGTAGTAGATATTTTAGTAAAAATCCTTTCTGTTTCAGTAACGGTATGCTCTTGCTCTTCAATGATTATTTTAGATTTATTAATAGCATTTACTGCAATTTTAGACTGATTTTGAATGTTATCAATGTGAGTTTTTATGCTATTAGCTGCTTCAGCAGATTGTTCTGCAAGTTTTCTTACTTCGTCCGCTACTACTGCAAACCCCTTTCCTTGTTCACCTGCTCTTGCGGCTTCAATAGCAGCATTAAGTGCCAATAAGTTTGTTTGGTCTGCAATTTGTTTTATTGTTTCTGTAATGGTACTAATTTCTTCAGATTTTTTATCCATTAAAAATACAACTTTATTTACCTCATCAGAAGCTGTTTTACTCTCATAAGATTTTTCAATTAACGATTTAACCACGGTAATACCATTGTCGCTAAATTTATTTGTAACTTCAAATAAATTATTCATTTCATTAGTTGAGTTAATAATGGTATCTATGCTATTTCCTAAGTCAAAAACTTTATTATTTCCTTCTGTTAAGTGTTTTTCTTGATTTACAGCAGTTTTTGTAATTTCTTCAATTGAATTTGCCACCTCTTTGAAAGCACATTTACTTTGGTCTGTTATATTAGCAACTTCATTTGAGGATCTTAGAACCGTTTCAGTTGTTTGCTGAACATGACTAATAATTTCTCTCATATTTTGCTGCATAGAATAAATTGCACCAGAAATAACTCCAACCTCATCTGTTCTACTTAATAAATCAGAGGAAATATTTTGTGAAAAATCCCCTAGTCCAATCTGGTGAAGATGCTTCATTGCTGCCGAAATAGGTTTAATAATACTATTTGAAAAAGCAATAGCAAGCAAAATAGAGAAAATAATTGATACAAATGCAATAATTAAAATTGTATTTTTTATGTTATCTGAGCTTTTAACTAATTCTGTCTTATCAATAACCGCTACAAACTTCCATCCTGTTTCTGGTGATGTATATATATTTGCAGCATATTGTTTATTGTCAATGTTTAATTCAAAAAAGCCTTCTTTATTTGAAAATTTTTTTTCTAATTCAGGTATTTTTAAATCCTTCACATTTTTAAAATTCATATCTTCTTTTTTAGAATGAGCCAATATTGTGCCATCTGAATCAAATAGGATAACATATCCTGTTTGTCCTATTTTTATATTCTTAATAATTTTTGTTAATTGTGTTAAACTTATATCTAATCCTTGAACCCCTATAGTTTTTCCTTGATTATTCTCGATTGTAGTAACAGTACTAACAATAATATTATGATCTGCACCAGAATCATACGCTGCAGTCCTTACTACCTTCCCTTTATTCTCTATAGCCTTTGTATACCACGGTCTTTTTCTTGGATCATAGTTCCCTTTAGTTTTAGATTCTGGCCAACTTACATAACCACCTGCTTCTGTAGCCATATATACATAGGCAGAGTTAGTATGAGATTTTTCAGCAAATTCTTTATAGTAGTTAAATATTTGTGTTTCTATTCCACCATTTTGGGAAGGTGTCATCATTAAGGTTCCATCAGCACCACCAGGCTTATCAATGTAAGACGTAATTGTATTATCTGCTTCTTTTACTACTTGGTTAAGGGATAGCATTTTGCAATTCTCATTAATAGTATCAAAATATAGGTTAACTGCATTATTTACTTGTGATAATTCTTTACCTGTAGATTTAACAAAATCATCTTTTAATTGCTGAGTTACTTTCATATTTACAACAAAACTTATGGCTCCAATAGAAATAAGAATAAGAAATGAAAAACTAATAATTAGCTTTACTTTCAAATTTATATTTTTTATTCTTACTTTTCTCATTGTTAGATACTCCTTTTTATTTTTTAGTTTTTTATCAATAGTGTTTATTTACATATTATGACGATTAATTTAATTATAATCTAAGTTTCTGCATAGCAATAGATTTGTATTATTCAGAATATGTTAAAAATACATTAAAGTATATCTTTTGTTTTTTATTCCCACATAATTAACAAAAAAAGAAATTACTCTTGTATCAAAGTTATATGTACAATATAAGACTGTAGCTAGATTTACATAAAAACAAATCTTGCTACAGTCTCTTTGTATTATTATAAATAAACTCTTTAAACTTTAAATTCGTCAATCAAAGTTTTTAAATTCTTCATAGAGTTTGTTAATTCATAAACAGATGATTCCATCTCCTGATTGATTGCAGTTTGTTCATCTGCTGCAGAAGCTATCTCCTGAACAATACTAAAATTTGAAGACATAGAATTTGATAAGGCAATAGTTGAATTTGTTATCTCTTTATTACTTTGGAATATACTTCTGGAATCCTTTGAAATATCAGTAATTTCTGTAAATATATTATCAACATTGTTAAATATATATTCAAATATAATATCTGCATTATTAATAATTAATTTACTCTCACTCACATTATCCTGACTATTAACCATATTGTCCTTTACATCAGATATTTGAAGCAATATACTTGAAATCATATCTTTAATACTTTTTGAAGAATGGGCTGTTTGCTCAGCAAGTTTTCTAACTTCATCTGCAACAACTCCAAAACCCTTGCCTTCTTCTCCAGCTCTTGCTGCTTCAATTGCAGCATTTAAAGCTAATAAGTTAGTTTGTGAAGCAATGTTTGTTATAACTGCACTTACTTCTTCAACTGATTTTGAGTGCTGTTGTAGTATGTCAATTGAAATTAACGTATTGTTATATTTCTTATAGATTGTTTCTATCTGATTATGAACATCTTTAAGCATTTTTTTACCTTCATCAGCTTTTTCTTTCAAGGTAGTTGTAGTATTGAAAACAGTATTAATACTACTGGTAATATTATCAATTGATGTCCCAAATCCTAAAATGTTATTGGAAATATGATGGACTTCATCAAGTTCCTTTTGACTTATTTCTGTAAACCCTTTGATATTATTTGCAATCTGTTCTGTTGCTTTAGAAGTCTGTTTAGCATTTTCATTTAAACTTAGTGAAAAGATAGACGTTTCAGTTGAAGTATTCTGGGCAGCAGAAATAATTTGTTGCAAGTTATCAAATACATCATTTGTTGTCTTAGCTAATACTCCAATTTCATCATTTGTCTTTACTGGAATTCGTTTAGTTAAATCACCGTTACCCTTCTTTACATTTTCCAATTCATCAATTATATTTTGGATAGATCGAATTGGACTTTTGATTATTTTATAGAAAATTACGGATGATAATATAAAAATTAACAACAAACTTATAAAAACTAATATTAATGAACTAAAAAAATTGTTTGCATTACTAATTATGATGATATCTCCAACTTCTCTCCCACCGGCATCTAAAAGTTTATTTGAATAATAAGACGTAAACATGCCTTTATTAAATACTAATGGTTTGTATACATTTTTCAGATTTGAAGTACTTCCATAATTAATCTTAGTTAGAATTCCCTTTAGATATGAAGTGTTGGTAGAAGAAAGTATTACATTGTTATTAAATATTTGATCTGGTTTAAGACTGTCCTTTGATATGTACTCACTTTTTACAACAAGTGAAATGTCTGATCCTGTTGTTCTTTTAAAGTCATCAAGGAGTTTATCTATTTCTTCACCAACTTCTTCGTAACCGATTATAACACCATCTTGGTATACAGGGCTCACAACTCTTAAAGCAAATGCTGTAACTCCAAGTTCAAGGCCACCTACCATTTTCTTTTCTTTCATTGCATTTTGCAATGTATATCTTTTAACATCATCTCCATATGTCTCTGGTTGATGAACTCGTAGAAAACTCTTTGAATCAAGTGTATGAAAATAAAAATGTGTAATGTCATATTGTTCCTTTAATTCTTTGAAATAGTCTGAGGTAAGAGATAAAAGTTTTTCCCTGTCATTATTTATAAAAGCATTCTGAAAATCAGCCCTTCTCATAATTGAGGTTAACGTTACTTTAAGCTTTTCTTGATCAGCAGTTATACTATTGTTAAATCGACTGTACATCAAATCTGCACTATTTTTATTATTTTCAACAAGCATATAATAAATCATAGCAAGTGTAGTTATAATGACAACCCCGAAAATAGTAATTATCAAACCGTATAATTTTTTGGATAAACTTCGTTTCATAACATTCTCCTAACTTATTAAAATATTCATACTTTAAAATCTTAAACATTATACTAACCTGTCTTTGCCTAATAACTTAGAAGTTTAATATAAGATCTATTCTTGTCGAAATTTCGGTTCCATTGCTCTTAAGCAACTTATTTTTTTCTTTTTCAACATATTTTTCGTCTCAAGTGTACCAATTATTGCATTATTCCGTCAATCAACATTATGTAAAATGCATGTTATATTTTTTGATTTTTACTACATTCCTAGAGCCTTTCATTCTCTACTTCTTCTCTACTGAAAAGTCTTAAGTTTATTATACTATGTGAGTGTCTTTTGCAAATGTGAATTTATTAAAGAGGCTGCTTTTCTTGAGTTTATTTAAAATTTATATTTCTTTAAATAGATTCTCCTTATTTAAATTGTTTATCGGATTTCAATATATCAATAAAATATTTAACATTAATATAACCAACAAGACAATATATAAGAAAATTAAAAAAAGACTGGAGTGTCCTGAGTAAAATAGACATATATTAGGAAACAGGTCTATATGGAATTTAGTCTTTTTTATTAAACCGTTTTTGTTCTTATATAAGCTACAAATGACAAAATATACTTGCAGTATACATTATAAACTCAAATTAACGTCCAATTAACACAGTTGTAGTATAAAATTAATAAAACCGGTTTAATATCGGTGTTGAGGTGGTTATCATAATAAACATAAATGACGTAGCAAAAGAAGCAGGTGTATCTAAAAGCACGGTTTCCAGTGTTTTTAGTGGAAAAAGACCTATCAGTAAGAAGGTTAGAGAGCATGTTCTAGCGGTTGCCAAAAGGCTAAATTACAGACCTAACTATTTGGCAAGGAGCCTGGCTACAAAAGAAACTAAGATAATTGGATTGAACATGCAGGGTGAAAATGTGAAGTTTAGCCAGTTTCATTTGTCTCTTCTGAACGGTGTACTTAAGGTATGTTATGAGAATGGGTACAGAGTATTGGTAAATCCGCTATCGCAACAATATGATGGTCAAATACAGTTTCAGACTACTGACCCTATTGATGGAGAAATACTGTTAGACCCTTCACAAAACGATGAGAGAATTATTCAAAAATACGAAAAAAATATACCCATGGTTGTTATCGGAAGACCTCAAAAAGGATATGAAGATAAAATATCTTATGTAGACAATGATAATGTAAGTATTGCAGCTAAGCTGACTGATCATTTAATAGAAATGGGACACACAAACATTTTATTTCTAAACTCATCAGAACAGCGAACTGTAAGTCAGGATAGAGCAAAAGGTTATCTAGAAGCTTTTAATATTTTAAATTTGAATAATAATAGTGATTACATAGTTTTTAAGCCGGAGGAAATGACATCTATTGAATACGGATATATGTATACAAAAAAAATAATCTCCACTCATAAAGATATAACAGCTATCATTGCAGACAGTCATAAAGTTGCCCAAGGTGTATACAAGGGGTTACAGGAATTAGATATAGCCATTCCCGAGGATATTTCAGTTGTTGCATTCAGCGATGATTTAGAGAGCACACTCTCCCCTACTTTAACTTGCGCAAATTTGAATTCTGAGATTTTAGGAGAAGAAGCTGCCAAGATGCTTATTGAACTATGTAAAAATAAAGACTGTGTAGTAAAGAGCTTAACAATATCGTCAAAATTAACATTAAGAAGATCAACAAGTAATAACATAAGGAGGCAAGTATGATATATGGCTTATTTAGAATTCAGAAATTTGATAAAGGTATATGATGATTCTAAGAAGAGTAAGTTCTATGCTGTTAAGAATTCAAATATTCAGGTAGAAAAAGGCGAGCTAGTGGTTTTTGTTGGACCATCAGGGTGCGGGAAATCCACCTCACTTCGTATGCTTGCGGGTCTTGAAGATCCAACAAGTGGAGAGATTATTATTGATGGACAAGTTGTAAATGACATGGCACCCAAGAATAGAGATATTGCTATGGTGTTCCAGGACTATGCACTTTATCCTCATATGAAAGTTAAAGAAAATTTGTCTTTTGGCCTTGAAAACATGAAGATTGATAAAAAGGAAGTTGCTGAAAGAGTAGAAATGGCATCAAATATGCTGGAGTTATCTGAACTTTTAGACAGATTGCCAAAACAACTATCCGGTGGTCAAAGACAGCGAGTTGCTTTGGGTAGAGCTCTTGTACGAGAGCCAAAGGTATTTCTACTGGATGAACCTCTTTCAAACTTAGACGCGAAGCTGAGAGTTCAGACTAGAAAACAAATCGCAGAGCTACATAAAAAACTAAATGCCACAATGGTATATGTAACCCATGATCAGATTGAAGCAATGACATTGGGAGATAAAATTGTAGTAATGAATAAAGGTGAGATACAACAAATAGCTGATCCTCAGACACTTTATAATTATCCAGTTAATACCTTCGTAGCAGAGTTTATCGGTACTCCACCCATGAATTTGATAAGTGCTGTCCTGATAGATGAAAATACAGTAGATATAGATGGTTTGAAAATTACTATTGCAAAGGAAATATTAAGCAAGTGTGAAAATTACATTGGCAAAAGGATTATATTAGGGATACGTCCTGAACATATCACAGTAAATAATAATCAAAATACTGTATGTTCTGTAAAGGCAAATATGATAGAGTTTTTAGGCAGTGAAAATTTGCTGTATTTTAACATTGGTACACAGGAAATAATTGCAAAAGTAAATGAGCAGAACAAGTTGAGTGAAGATAGAGTCTATGATATAGGTTTTAAGCTAGAAAAGATGAGTCTATTTGATTCAGAGACAGAAGAGAGAATTTAAGCTTGTTGTAATTTGAAATTACATAAATATCTAAGAAACTCAAAGGCACATAAATTTATATATGTGGCCAATGAATTTTAGGCGTGCCATGGCCTTTAGGTCTGCCACCCACCATTAAGAAGGAGGATAATAATTATGTCAAAGAAAAGAATTATATCTTTAGTGACTACAGCAAGTATCTTAGCTTCATTTATTTTTACTGGGTGTTCAAATAGTGCAAAACAAACTGCAAATACAACTGATGCAGCCCCAGTTAAGAAAGAATTGAAGATGCTCACCAATGTAACTGGAGGTAAAGATGAGCAGGAAATGAAACTTTTCAATGAAGCCTTGAATAAGGCAACAGGATTGAAGATTACAATTGAAAAGCCGGCTTCAGATTATGATAATGCATTGATGCAAAAGCTGCAATCAGGTGAAAAATACGATTTAGTATATTTTGGCCAAGATAGTCTTCCGTATCTTGTAAACCAAGGTGCCCTTACGGATATAACTGATTATGTTAAGAAATCAAAGATTTTATCAGATACCAATATAATACCACAATCCGAATGGGATGCAATAAAAGTTAACGGAAAATTATATGCTGGCTTTAATAAGAAAGAAGTACATAGAGTAGTTAATGTAAATTCGGTTATTGCTCAAAAAGCAGGTGTAGACGTAGCTAATATAGATCCGACACTTGATGGTTACTATCAGGCATTTAAGAAAATGAAGGACTATAATGATAACACTGCCAAAGTTAAGGATTTTTACCCTATTAACATTTCAATTACTAAAATGCATGACATGCAGCCATGGTTTTCATCCCTGGGATTGAAAGGCGGAATTGTGCTTGGCAAAGACGGGAAAAAGACTGTTCCATGGTCTACAGATGAAGCAGCACCAGTGTGGGATTGGCTTCGTAAACTCTACGCAGAAGGATTAATGGACAAAGATGCGTTAACTGATACAACAAAGGAGTTAAGAAACAAGTTCCAGACAGGAAAAACTGGTGAAGTTACTGATTGGGCTGCCTATACCGGTCTATATAATAAAAATGCAGGCGATCAGTATCCAAATAACTTTAAAGCATATCCACTTCCAGGAACTAAAGGTCCAGATGGAAACTACATGTTAACTAAAGGAACAGCTTCTTTATGGGGTATACCAGCCAATGCAGAAAATATACCAGGTGCTGTGAAGGTCCTTGAGTACTTTGCCACACAAGAAGGTGGAGAATTATTGTCAGTAGGGATTGAAGGCTCCGACTATAATAAAGTAGATGGAAAATATGTTTTAACAGAAAGCGGTAAAAAGCATGCCGGAGATCATGGTGCACCGCTACCTATTAATTCTCAGTTTAAAAATCCTATAGGATGGAATCCTGGATTTGAAGATGCTATGAAGTATATTCAATATTCAAAGATTGAAGATGTATTCCCCGAAACACCGAAATATAAGGAAATTATCGGTAAAAACGCAGTGAAAATAATAAAAGGTGATGTAAGCACAAAAGATGGCCTTGCGCAGATGAGAGCTGAATTAAAGCAGGCTGGAGTGATTCAATAATATGAAATTTACAAGAAGAGCTGAGCTCTTCTTGTATTTATTATAGAAAGGGTGATAATGTGGAGCGTACAGAGTCAAAGAAATCCATACTGTTTAAATTCAATAATCCTTTCAATATGAAAACATTGAGACAAATAAAAAAATATAAAGCCATATATCTGATGATGCTTCCTGTTTTATTATACTTTATAGTTTTTTCTTATTTTCCTCTTATACTTGGAATGATTCAAAGCTTCCAGAAAAACAAACTAATAGGCACTCCGGAATTTACGGGAATTTCTAACTATAAGGAGGTTTTAGGTGATTACCAATTTCACCAAGCTTTTCAAAACTCATTGACTATAGGTATAGGCACTCAAATTCTTACTATTATATTTGCCTTGTTTCTTTCTCTTGGAATAAACGAAGTTAGAAATAAATTTACAAAATCTGCAATACAGACAGTTACGTATATTCCAAATTTATTTTCGTGGGCTGTAGTCGGTGGAATGTGGGTATTTGTACTCTCTACCAATGGCTTTATTAATAATATATTGACGTTCACAGGAGCTCAATCAGTTCAATTTTTAGCTGAAGCAAAATATGCGCAGACAATTATGATATTAACAGAAACTTGGAAATACACGGGATACTATGCAGTATTATTATTAGCCGGTATTGTTTCTATAAATCCTAATGTATTCGAAGCAGCTCAGATAGATGGAGCTTCAAGGGTGAAGCAGATTAGAAAAATAATAATACCACATCTTGTACCAACAATAAAAGTCATTATAATGCTCGGTACAATGGGGCTACTGCGAAATTTTGACCAGGTATTTGTGATGGGAAATCCGGCAATTATGGATAAGGTTAGAACATTACTTCTCTATATTTTTACGGAAGGTATTACACAATTTAAGGTAGGAAAAGCAACTGCTGCTGCAACAATGGTACTTGCAGCCACTTTAGTTATAACATTTATTATAAGAAAACTAATTAAATATGATGAAGGCTATTGATTAATGAGGTGATGATTTCAAATGTTTAAAAAAAAGATAAAAAACAGGAATGAAATGATAGCTGCAGCAAGGATATTAAACTACATTATGCTTTTGATTCTTTTTATAACTATGATAGTGCCAATGATTAATGTTTTGGCAGTATCCTTTTCAAGCAAACTAGGATCCATGCAGCCGGGTATTAAACTCCTTCCTGATAGCTTGACTATAGAAGGATATAAAGATATATGGGGAAGGGTGCAGTTGTGGCGACCTTTTCTGAATTCCCTTTTTGTAACAGTAGTATCAATCCTTATACAGGTAGTTCTTTCTTCAATGGCAGGGTATGTGCTTATTCAGAAGGACTTACCCTTTAAAAAATTAATGACTTCATTGATAATGGTAACCATGATGGTACCGGGAGATTTGACATTAATATCAATTTATTCTCTTAATAAAACATTAGGTTTACTTAATACATACACCGGATTAATAGTAAATGGGTTGGTTTCAGGATTTAGTATTTTATTAATGAGAAACTACTTTTCAGCGGTTCCGGGCTCTTTGGCAGAATCTGCGAGACTTGACAATACTGGTGAATTTAAAATATTCTGGAGGATTTATCTTCCTCTATCAATTCCAGGACTCGCCACTGTTACATTTATAGAATTTATTAATAAGTGGAACAGCCTGATGATTCCAATAACATTGATAACTCAGCAGAATAAATATACACTTCCTATGTTGCTTAAGGCACTGGTGTTTAACCAAGCCAGTCAATCGGGTGTAGATTTTATAGCACCAAATGCCATTATGGCAGCTATAGTGATTTCCGTTATTCCATTAATTTTAATATATATATTTGCTCAAAAATTCCTTGTAACAGGAATGACAATAGGAGCTTCTAAGGGGTGATGAATTATGACAAGCATTCAGGAATTGAACATAGAAAGATTAATAGCAAAGTCCGAAGAAAAGACTTACTTTGAAATTCCTTTTAAAGTACCAGAAAATGTTTCAAAGCTGGAGGTATCCTATTCCTATAAGAGAAGAAGTATTTCAGAAAGTGAAACGGGAGATATTTTCAATAAAGAAATTAATGTTGTAGATATAGCTATAATGGATGAAAGTAAATCCTTTAGAGGTTGGTCAGGATCAGAAAGATTGTATTTTTACATAACTGAAAATGAAGCCACTCCAGGTTATGTAAGAGGAATTATTAACGAAGGAGAATGGGCAATAATTTTAGGAGCTTATAAAATTCAAGAAGAAGGCTGTATTGTAAATGTAAATATTAAATTCACTCCAAAAGAAAGAGTGTTGTTAAAAGGCGATCTGCATATACATTCCATCCATTCAGATGGTAAATATGATGTTTCTGATGTGATAAATTTAGCTAAGCTTCACGGAATGGATTTTATATTTCTTACTGATCATAATACCTTCTCCCAATGTGACGGCATTGTAACCAGCGACTCCCTTGTAGTGCTGCCCGGGATGGAATGGACACACTATAATGGGCATTGCAATTTTCTTGGAGTTAAGAATCCTATAAAAAATTTCGTTTCAAATGACAAAGATAAAACAGTAGAGATAATGAAAGAAGCAAAAGCAAAGGGTGCACTTATTACATTAAACCATCCGTACTGCCAAAATTGTGGCTGGAAGTGGGGCTTTGATGTTCCCTTTGATGCTGTGGAAGTTTGGAACGGACCTATAAAAAAATCTGAGTATGATGCTGTGCAGTGGTGGAATTCAAAACTTATTGCTGGAGAAAGAATTCCCATTGTAGGGGGAAGTGACAGCCATAAGAATGAATTGTTCAGAATGATAGGTACTCCTACGACATTTTTATATAGCAACTCCAGAGGACAGTCAGATATCATAAAGGCCATAAAAAACGGACATGCATTTGTAAGCTACACCGCAAATGGTCCCATAATAGAATTTTCAGTTGGAGACGCTATAATGGGAGATTGTATAGATTTAAAAGAAAATCAAACTGGTTTGGTTAAAGTACAGAATGTAGGTTTTAAAGATGAAATTAAATTGATTTCAGATAAAGGTATAGAAAAGATGTATAGCATCCATGATGAGAACACAAAGACTTTTAGTTTCCATATTGAGGAAAGAGTATTTTATCGCGTTGAAGTGTGGAGGGAAATTATTCCTCATATGACTGCATTGGTTTCCGTTTCAAATCCCATTTATATACGACTATGAAAAAAAACAAAGAAATAAAAAAAGTACATGTAATATACAAGTCTCATTTGGATGTGGGCTTTACGGATTTGGCTAAAAATGTGATAGACAAGTATATAAAATATTTTATTCCCAAAGCTATTAAATTAGCTAATAAGGTAAATAAAGATGAGAGTAACAAAAAATTTGTATGGACTGTTGGTTCGTGGTTAATAGATGAATACTTAAGAAGGATAAATGGGAAAGCAGGTCAAGAATTTATTGATGCTATAAATAAAGGATATATTGTATGGCACGGTCTGCCATTTACAACTCATAGCGAACTTATGGACGAGGAGTTATTTGATTATGGGATTTCAATAAGTAAGAACCTTGATAGAGCATTTTCAAGAAGCACTATTGCTGCGAAGATGACAGATGTTCCGGGACATACTAAAGGAATAATTGGCTTACTTCACAAAAATGGCATTAAGTATCTACATATAGGAGTAAATGCTGTATCACATAAGCCATATGTACCTGATACATTTATATGGCGGGATTCTAAAGGGAATGATTTAATAGTAAACTACTGCCAAAGTTATGGAGAAACTACCATAGTGCCGGGTTTTGATGAGGTTTTAGTCTTCGCACATTCAGGCGATAACTCGGAACCTCCAGATGAAGAGGATATTTATAAACAGATTGAAAATATACAAGAACAATTTCCAGGAGCAGAGGTAAAGGCTTCTACTCTTGACCATTATGCTAGAGCCCTTATGGAGTTTAGAGGACAATTACCGGTGGTAACAGATGAAATAGGAGATACATGGATACATGGCATAGCTACAGATCCATATAAAGTATCAGTTTTTCTTGAACTTTTAAGGTTAAAAAACAGATGGATAAAAGAAGGAAGGCTGGAGAAGGACAGTAATATTTATAGGGAATTTATGAGGAATTTGCTTATGATTCCTGAACATACCTGGGGACTGGATTTCAAAAAGTATTTAGCTGATTATAAAAATTGGAGAAAGCAAGACTTTATAAAGGCTAGAAATATAGATATATTAAGCGATGAATATATTCCTGAAAAGTATATGGAATACGGTGAATTTGCCAAGCATGAGTTTAAAGCACAGATAAAACACTTGGATTGGAAGGATAGAAGTTATTCACTGTTTGAAGCTTCTCACAAAAAACAGAGGGATTATTTAGACAATGCAGTGGAATCACTGCCACTAATTTTAAAAGAAGATGCCCAAAACGCACAGGGGCAGATTTTTGAACATCCCCAGATAAATCATCAATATAAAAAAATAAATTTGTATGAGGAGTTTGAAATTGGGGACTTTAAGATTAGTGTATTGAAAAATGGCAGTGTTAAAGTTCAAGGACAAGGGCTGCACAAGCCAGCTATTCTAGGCAAAGCTATGTATCAATTATTTGGTTTGAGCACATTTGACAAATGGAAAAAAGAATACATGATTAATTTAGATACTAATAAATTGTGGGCCATTCCGGATTTCTTTAAACCAGGAATTGAGGATGCTGGTGTGCAGCAAGACGATACGTTTTACTATTTTACGGCTGAAAATTGTGCTGTAAAAGAAAATGAATTAATTATTGAATTAAAATTTAATGGCAGTGAATGTGAAGAATATGGATGTCCTAGAAAAGCAGTTATGAAATATATTTTTAACCATAAACAGATTTATATATCCTCTTACTTTTTGAATAAGGATGCGTCCAGGCTGCCAGAAGCTTTATGGGTTTCACATTTTGTGGACAATGATTCAATTAGGGAAATAAAGTTTAACAAATTGGGTGAGATAATAGATCCCTTTAAGGTTGTGAAATATGGTAATAGAAACTATCATTCCATAAGAGAAGTTGGTTTCAAATTGAATAATACTATCTGTCGCATAGTACCACTGGATTCTACACTGGTTTCCTTAGGTGAAATGCGTTTATACAATTTTAATCAAGAATATGCAGAACCAAGGGGAGGTATTCACTTTAATCTTTACAACAACCTATGGGGAACCAATTTTAAAATGTGGTATGAAGAAGATATAATTAGTAGATTCTTAATAGAAACGGATTTTCAACCTTGAAATGTCCAAATTCGCCGGCTTCATTTCTGTAAACGGCTCACAAATGTTGAATTATTGAAATACTATTCGAAAAGCATCTTTATACTTCATTGTAAAAAATGATTTTAAAAGTAGCATCGGGGTAACCCCGATGCTATTCCCCATACTTTTTTGTGGGTTCGAATTCCTATAATAAAAATAAAATGCTGTATTAGTTTCCTCAACCAATACAGCATTTTATTTTTATAGTATTTTCTTTTCGAAAACCACCATGATAATCATATGTATGGTGGAGGCAGTGGGTGATATTTATTCAAGTATAGATTAAAGCCTAAAAGGCTATAATATATTTTGAGTATTACTAATATCAAAAGCATATATTTCCAAATTATGCAATATAACCTTGTTATTAAGAAAATATATTTAGAAGGGCGGTGAAAAAGTGATAACTGTAGGATTACCTAAAGGATTATTTTACTATCAGCATCATGTTCTTTGGGAAAGCTTTTTTAGAAATATCGGGTGCAACATAGTAGTATCTGAAAATACAAACAAAGAAATATTGAATTGTGGGATTAAACACTGTTGTAACGAAATATGTCTACCTGTAAAGGTTTTTCACGGACATGTATATAGTCTTAAAGATAAAGTAGACTATATATTTATCCCTAGATACATAAGTGTTGATAAAAATGAATATACATGTCCTAAATTCTGTGGACTACCAGATATGACTTTGTTAAACCTTAAAAATCAAGTGAAAATTTTAGAAATTAAGCTGCATATAGATCAATTACCGAAACAAACATATAAAAGTTTAAAGGAAATAGCTAAAATTTTAAATATTAAATATAACGATGTAGTAGACGCTTTTAGAAATGCTTTAAAAACATTTGCAGAAAGTCAGGAAGAAGCATTAAACGCTACTAAGGTTAATCAGATTAAAAGTAAGCTTTCAGTTTCAGTTTTAGGGCATCCTTATATGATATACGATAATTATTTAAGTATGAAACTTATAAAGAAGCTGGTAGATAGAAATATTAACGTATATACTCCAATAAATCTTAAACATGAAATAAAAAGGCAACACGCTTATCCATTTCATGGTAAAGTTTTTTGGGAAGTTGGTTTCGATAATCTCGGAAGTGCTTTTAAATTTGCTGAGGATAAAAATATAAATGGAATTATTTATCTGACGCCTTTCGCTTGTGGCTTGGATTCGATTATTATAGAGTTTATTGAAAGACGGCTAAAATCCCATTACAAAGTACCTTTTCTAAAGCTTACAATTGATGAACACACGGGAGAGGCTGGATTTGATACAAGAATAGAAGCTTTTTTGGATATGATGAGGTGATTAATAGATGAAAGTTACGTTTCCACATATGGGGAATATGTATATATCTGTGAAGGTTTTACTGGAAACTATAGGAATAGATTATGTAATACCTCCATTTTGTAATAAAAAAATACTAGAAGATGGTGTCAAGCATTCACCAGAGTTTATATGCTTGCCTTTTAAAACTATATTAGGAGATTTTATTTATGGTATTGAGAATGGAGCGGATTTTATCTTATTTGGTGGAGGGTGTGGCCAGTGTAGGCTTGGTTACTATGGCGATTTGCAGGCAGAAATACTAAAAAGTTTAGGATATAAAACTAAATTTGTGTGTCTAGATTTAAGTAATATGACAATTAAAGAAGCATTTAATAAACTAAAACCTTTGACTAACGGGAAAAGCATCATTAATATTGTCAAAGGAATTATATATGCTTTAAGAACGGTTTTTATAGTTGACAAAGTATACCAATTTGCCAGCTATACTAGGTGTATGGAAATAAATAAAGGTGAAACAGATAATATTATGAAGCAATTTCAAAATAAAATTCACCAAGCTAAAGGCTATAAAGATATTAGTAAAGTAATAAGATCAACAATGAAAGCGTTAAAAAACATTGAAATTGATAGGAAAGTTAAACCTTTAAAGATAGCGATTGTCGGTGAAATATATACGACTTTGGAAACTTATATCAATTTGGATATTGAAAGAAAGTTAGGTAATTTAGGAGTAGAGGTAGATAATAAATTGTATGTAAGTCATTGGATAAAGGAACACGTTATCAGAAAAATTTTACCTATAAAATTTAAGAATAAACCTCATGAAGTAGGAAAAGAATTTATGAAGACTGATGATATTGGAGGTCATGGACTCGAAACTATCGGAAATTCAATATTATGCGGTAAAAACAAATATGATGGTGTTATACATATATATCCCTTCACTTGTATGCCAGAAATTATTGCACAAAGCACATTTAGTGAAGTTCAAAAGAAATATAATATCCCAATAATGACACTTATAATAGATGAAATGACAGGTGAAGCAGGTTATATGACAAGAATTGAAGCGTTTATTGATATGATTGAAATAAAAAGAGAAGAAAGAATGAAGAGTATTCAAGATAGTATAGTAATTAAGTAAATTTATAGAGTGAAATTTACAAATGAAAATAACCCTGGTTATTCAACTTGTCATTGATGAAAGTTTTACAAAGCATCTCATAAAAATATAAGAAAATAGATGGCTGAAGTAAAGCTTCGGTCATTTCTCTTATCTTCTCAACATAATATATAGCATTATGGAAACAGCAAAGGAAAATGCGTTAAACCCTTTCAACTATCTTACCTATTTATTTGAAAAAATGCCTAACTCAGATTTCGAAAATAATCCAGATGTATTTGAATTTCTTTTTCCTTAGGGAAATCTCCCTAAGGAATGTTACTTAAAGAAAAAAGATTGAAAAATAAGCGGTTAACAATTGTCAATGTGATTACTTGTTAACCGCTTACAGTATCTAGTACTAGCAAAAAATTTTTCCGAAACATTTAATAAAGCTAAAGTTTTAATAGTAGATTATAGATTAGCCCCTAGAAATTTATATCCTGCGGCTTTAAATGATGCTGTGGATTCTTATAAATATTTATTATTAAAAGGATACAAAAGTAAAAATATTATTTTTGCAGGAGATGAGGATTTAAAAAATCCATATATATCAGCATTGTACGGGAATTTAACGGGACTTCCAAAGCTTTTGATGCAGGTTGGAACTCATGAGGTGATTTTAAGTGATACTATAGACTTTGCTAAAAAGGCTAAAAAAGCTGGTGTGGATGTTAAACAAACAACCTATCAAGGAATGTTTCATGTGTTTTAAATAGTACCTTCACTACCTGAAATTAAGGAAGCATGGAAGGAAGTTCATGAGTTTTTAATGAGTATATAATGAATAACATTAATTATAAAATGAAATTTGCAATGGATTGTGAACATCCACAGATTTGTGTAAAACAAATCTGTGGATGTTTACATAGATTTTGAAATTAAGTGTGTGCATTTGTGGTGTGCACTTTTTAGCATAATTATTTCAAATTGCAAAAGCGGATATTTATTCTTTATTCATTTGTAGACGAAGAATGCATGCTGCCTATATGTTTAAATAAAAAATATAATGGAATGCCTACTATAAACCCGCCAAGCCCAATAATAATTCTATTTTGAATTATTGGTTTACCTATGTCATCTGCCCAGGCACTATATAATAACCATAAGCTAAGGCAAACAGACACTATAGGAATAAAGTATCCAAAAGGCACCCTAAATGAAGATTTTGCTTTTCTCCTTCTAAATACAATAACAGAAAAGCAGGTTGGAATATACTGCCCAAATTTTGAAATAACGCTTATTCCTACCAGCTGCGCAAAACTACCGGATAAAACAAGAGGTATCGCTACTGCAACTGATATTATAATTGCTGCATAAGGTTGACCATATCTATTTTTTTTGCCTACAAAAGAAGGTAAAACCCCGTCCTCTGCGAGAGCTTCCCCGCTTCTTGGGGTATTAAAAGCTGTAGCTATATTAATTCCACCAATTGAAATAAGAGTTCCAACTGCAACTAACATTTTACCAAAGTCCCCTAAAAATACATTTGCAGAATCTGCAACCGGAGAAATACTTCCAGCCAATTTATAACCTAAAGTTCCAATACAAACTGTTTGTATTAATATATAGATAAGAGAGGTTATTAGTATTGTAGCTAATATAGCAATAGGTACGTTTTTCTTTGGATTATCCATATCACCTGCTGCTATTACCACGGATTCAAATCCTGAAAAAGCATAAAAAACTACAATTATAGCCGCTCCAAAGTTGTCCATATTAATTGGTTGAGTTGATATGAAATTTCCGCCTTTTAAAAAGAATATGCCGACAACAATAAAAAGTACCAATGGAATTAATTTTGCAATAGTTATTACGTTGTTTAAATATTTTGCGATTTCTATACCAAATAAATTTATTATTCCAAGAACTACAAGAAGTCCAACAGCTATAATATTTTTTGTTACTCCATTTGCTGCCTGCGGCCAAAAAAAACCTAAAGCAGTGGCAAATCCTACTGCCATTGTTGCCCAGCCTATAATACATATAACCCATTTCATTATTCCAACTTCAAAACCTATAAATTCTCCATAAGCTGCTCTTGCATATATGTAGTCACCTCCTGTTTTATCAAACATTCCACTAACTTCTGCAAAACAAAGAGCTAGTGATAAAACTAATAAGGTTACAATTAAATACATGCCTATACTTTGAGGACCAAACAATTTATAGGCATTTCCGGGTAATAAAAATATGCCTGAACCTATAACACCGTTTATTCCTAATAAAATAATACTAATTAAGCCAAACTTTTTTTTATCCATATATCTCTCTCCTTTTTTCAAATAAATAAATTATAAAATCAGTACTACAAAATGTAACGCAAATCTACAAATATTTTATTGAAATTTTAATTGATAATTATTAAATTATAAAATATGTGTGTTATTTTTGATAAATAAATATTATACTTGACTAAAATACAATCTGTAATTTTATAGTAAGTGCTTCAAAAGACAACGTATTAGAAAAATTATTTTAGTTACATTAGAATAGCCCTTAGCTGGTTAAATGCTAGGGGATTTCATATTTCTTCGTTTATTTTTAAGGCGGCATGTAAATGCTATAAAATAAAGTTTAATGATATAATAATAGATTATATAGCTAAAAAAGTGTTGAGATAAGAATAAATTTTGACTTTTATATACTAGGTATAAATAGAATAGGTTTTAACAATGAAAGATTTATATACTATAAATAATAAAAGTGCTAATGAACTTAAGACTCTCATTAACACCTATGTAGACTCAGTTATTGTATATGATGATAAAGTAGATATTAACCTTACCATCTCTTTTGTACATATGTATGGTGGAGGCGGTGGGTGTCGAACCCACGTCCGAAAGCAGTAACACTTGAGCATCTCCGAGTGCAGTCCTTATTTTAACATTCCCTCTGCCAGACGCCTAAGGACAGGCTTCTAGTTTTAGTAGCTTCATAAATCCCGTTCCTGTGGCAAAGCTTACACAGGCTCGTTTCACCGCTGTCGGCGCCAGACTCTAAGTCGCGGTACTCTTAGGCTGACGTTAGCTGACTAAGCAGCTAAAGCTAAATTATCGTTTTTAGCGTTTATATTTAATCCTATAGTTTTTTAACGCGGGTCCACAGGTTCCCTCGACTCGCTTCCCAAATGCAACACACCCCCGTCGAAACCAAGTACGCCCCCTTGTTGCATACTTTGGCACTTAGGTTGTAAGTGCAGTATATTAAACGCATTCTTGTAATATAAAATTATACAACTTATCTTTCATATAGTCAAGATGTTTTTTATTCATCTGACAGTTATTATAATACACCACATACGAAAACTTATCAATAGGATTTTAAATTAATATTAGTAAGTTTCTTCATTATTATTTGTTTATTTCCTAGATAGTAAATGTAATTACTTTATATATAAATAAAGGATTATCAATGCCCCATTTTACCTAACAAAATGGGGCTTATTACTTATCCTATGATTACCTGATCTAATACTACCATCTGGTGTATGTTTCACTTTATATAAGAAACATAGCTACTATTGTAGTAACAACTAGACCTATAATAACTGGTTTTACATTTCTCTTAGCCAGCTCAAAGGCATCCACACCGCATATAGCAGCTACAGGTATTACCGCCTATGGAATTACCGTTCCTCCACCTACCCATATTCCTGCTATTTGACCTAAAGCAGTTAATGTATCTATGCCTCCACCTAGAGATGCTGAAAATAACTTTGCAGTAGAGCCAACTAATGATATCCCCGAAAAACCCGAACCATCTAATCCTGTAATAGCTCCTACTGCTGTTAATGTTATGGAGGATACAATAGAATTTATAGGTAGAAATAATGCTCCTATAAGAGCTACAGCTGGTGACGGCCAGAAAAACCAGGAGAATATCATCATTACTATTCCTATAACCCAATAAGCAACCCAATAATTTTTTATAACTCCTCTAAACGGTGAAATTATTTCTTCGTGTATACCCGCGGCTATTAAAGTATTACTCATGGCTGTTATAACAGATATGATAAATATGGTTGGCATTAGCTCTTTAGTAGCATATGGTGATATTATATAATAACTACTATAAATGAATCACTAGAGAAAGATAATCAGAGTCATGAGCTTTTCTTTATACTAAATAAAAAAAGACTGCAACAATACAGTCCTTATCTAAATCTTTCTTTCATTTGTCTATCTATATCTCTCTTAGCTGCCTTTTCAAGCATAGCATCTCTCTTATCATAGTTCTTCTTACCCTTAGCTACACCTAAGTGTACTTTAACCCTTCCGTTTTTAAGGTACAAAGATAATGGTATAAGCGTATATCCTTCCTGCGAAGTAAATCCTAGAAGCTTAAGTATTTCTTCTTTATGAAGAAGTAGCTTTCTGTCTCTTAAAGGATCTTTGTTATAAATATTTCCCATTTCATATGGACTTACATGCATATTACGAATGAATACTTCGCCATTTCTTATTTCTGCATAACTATCCTTCAGATTTGCCTTACCTGCCCTTATAGACTTAACCTCAGTTCCTACAAGCTCGATACCAGCTTCTAAACCTTCTTCTATAAAATAATCATGTCTTGCTTTTCTATTTTCAGCAAGAGTCTTACTACCTTCCTTTTTTTTCATACGAACACCTACTTCTTATTTTCTGTAGTACTTCATTATATTACAGATATATACAAAAGTCAATATTCTGTACATTATTTTCCAATTGTTAACATACATCTTATTTGATTCCTTTCCCTTCTTAGAATCACTTGATAATGTCTGCTTTCAGTGTGTAAATAGCTTGTACAAGCGCTTGCGTAACTAAATTATATTTACTTTTGAAAATATTGTCAATAAGGTAATTAAATTTTATTTTGAAATTTTCAAAATAAATAAAAATAGATGAGGGTGGAAAATTTACACCCTCATCTATAAATTACTATTATCTATAGGTTATATTAGTTTTCTATGAACTGCAAGGCTTTCATTTCTGAATAAAAATCCCATCTGATTCAAGTTTCACTTTATCTAAGCTTTCTTTGAAAATCTTCTGTAAGTACTACAGATGAAACCCCTTTATCGTTACCTTCATTTGTGGTGTCTACGTTATTAAAATCTGTATTTTCTGCTTCCTGTATTTGGTCGTCCTCTACTCTTACAGCTGATGTCATAGAAGCTTGTATTAACACATTTTCCTCAACTTCATTATTTTTTTCTATTCCTATTTTAGAAGTTTCAGTATTATGTGTTTCTGAATTATTTTTTATACTGAAGGTTTCATTCTTTAGAATATCATCTACTGAATATTGTTGCCCTAGGTTATCTACATCCACATTCTGCTCTTCATCTTCTTTTAATATGTCAAAATATATTTCATGAGCAAGCATATCAACTTTTGATACCTTAACTTTTACCTCATCACCAAGTCTATAAACATTTCTAGTTCTTTCACCTATAAGGCTTAGGTGTTTTTCGTCATATACATAATAATCATCATCCAAAGTACTTATGTGAACAAGACCTTCAATAGTATTAGGCAGCTCCACAAACATTCCGAAGTTTGTAACAGAGGATATTATACCTTCGTATTCCTGACCTATTCTCTCACTCATATATTCAGCTTTCTTTAGGTCATCTACCTCTCTTTCTGCCTCCTGAGCAAGTCTTTCCATTTCAGAAGACTGCTTTGAAGCATGCTCGACTTCTGCATTTAATCTCTTTATTCTATTTTCGTTTACTTTACCATTAATAAATTCCTTTATTATTCTGTGTATAATAAGGTCTGGATATCTTCTTATTGGTGAAGTAAAATGACAATAGTATTTTGCTGCAAGTCCGAAGTGTCCTACACATTCTGGTGAATATCTAGCTTGCTTCATAGAACGAAGTAATAAAGTACTTACTACAGTTTCTTCTTTCTGTCCTTTTACCTTTTCTATAACGTCTTGTAGAGCTTTTGGATGTATATCTTGACCCCATCTAATTACATATCCTAAGTTGTGTACAAATTCATTGAAGTGCATAAGCTTTTCTTCGTCTGGGTCTTCATGTATTCTATATACAAATGGCATGTTAGCCCAGAACATATGCTCAGCGATAGTTTCATTACATACAAGCATAAACTCTTCAATAATTCTGTTAGCAATAGCTCTTTCATAAGGTTTTATATCTATTGGCTTACCTAATTCATCAAGTATTATTTTACATTCTTCAAAATCAAAGTCTATAGCGCCACGATTTAATCTCTTCTTATTTAATACCTCACATAACTCTTCCATAAGTTTGAAGGTATCTACCAAATAATCATACCTTTGCATAAGCTCAGGATCTTCATCTCTTAGTATTTTAGTCACATTAGTATAAGTCATTCTTTCATTAGTCTTTATTATACTCTCTACAATACGGTGGTCTACAACCTTACCTGTTTTATCTATTTCCATAAAACAGCTTAAGGTAAGCCTATCAACTTTAGGATTTAAGCTGCATATACCATTAGAAAGCTTTTTAGGAAGCATAGGTATAACTCTATCTATTAAATAAACTGATGTTCCTCTTTTTAAAGCTTCCTTATCTAAAGGATTTTTTTCCTTAACATAATTAGATACATCCGCAATATGAACTCCTAAATAGTAATTTCCATTAGTAAGCTTATCAATAGAAATAGCATCGTCTAGATCTTTAGCATCTTCTCCATCTATAGTTACTATAGTTAAATCTCTTAAATCTTCTCTTCTTTCATATTCCTCTTGAGGAATTTCTTCAGATATACTAGCTGCATATGCTTCCACTTTTCCTGGGAACTCTTCTGGAAGACTATGCTTTTTGATTATAGTAAGTATATCTATACCCTTATCCCCTTTCTTTCCTAATACTTCAATAACCTTACCTTCTGGATTTCTCCTCTTATCTGGGTAAGTTGTTATTTCTGCTATTACGATATCACCAGTTTTTGCTCCACTCTTACATTCTTTTGGTATAAATATGTCCTGATATATCCTTGTTTCTTCTGGTACTACAAATCCAAAGGTTTTACTATTTTCATATGTTCCTATAACCCTTTTATTAGCTCTTTCGAGAATTCTTATTATTTCTCCTTCGCACTTTTTCCCCATATTTTCTTCTCTAGTAATCTTTACTACCACTTTATCTCCATGCATTGCGCCATTCATATAAGAAGATGGTACAAAAACATCTGGTCTATCAGTTTCTGCTATAACAAAACCAAATCCTTTTATATGCCCTTGAAGTCTTCCTACTACGAGACCCATTTTATCTGGAATTCCATAATATTCTGTACGAGTTTTTACAATTTGGCCTTCCTTTTCCATATCATTTAATATTTTTTCAAAATCTTTTCTTTCTGTCTTTTTTATATCGAATACTCTCTCTAACTCCTGTAGATTCATAGGCTTATATGCCTGCTCTCTCATGAAATCAACAAGAACCTCTCTTATATTCATATTATTCACCTCGCTTGTTTAAAATTAAAATATGTATTACTATAGTACTGATGTAAGCTTCTCTTTGTACATTTCTTATATTATTATCTTTATATCAATTATCTAAAAATATTCAGCAATATTCATACAACTTACTTTTATTTTACACTATATCTGCACTTAGTAATAGTATGCTGTTACCTTAAAGTAATTATTACATTATTTTAGCATTTTATTAAGTTTCATTATCAAGTTATTTTATATAGGGGTTCCGTCGTGGAAACTTAACTTATACGTAGGAATATGTTGACAAAACTGAAGCACATTTAAAAACTTTTTATTAGTCTTAGTGAAGTGTTTTTAGAAAATCTTAGGAGCTTTGATATGGTTGAAAGCCTGAATGGCTTTCAACGAGCGAC